>JBAVHJ010000192.1:0-2529 GCA_049685715.1 Terriglobia bacterium
CCCTTATTCACACCCTGCACCACCACAACCGGAATGCTTAACCCCGAATCAACGCCCGCCGGCACATCGATCACACCACTGGCCTTCTGACCTCGCGCGGCGGTCGCCGTACCGACCGAAAACGCGGCGCGCTCCTGAGCGATCGACAAACTTTCAAAGATAACCAAGAGAACCAGGACCGCCATCAAAGATCGTTTCATGCGTCGTCTCCTTTGAATCATTCTTACGTGATGTATCTTGACAGGGGCCACTTTAAGGGCGCCGGATCCGCTCCCAGGACTGCAGGGGGCATTTCCCTGTTACTTACACCCCTCGTAAAAGACGTCTGCCAGACCGGCCGGCTTGCATTCTCCCCGCAACAACTTCTTGATTCTCCGAACCCGCTCGGCGTTGCGCGCAGGGAATCGTACCACGTTAAAACCGTCTGGCCCCACAATCATGGCCACCAGGGCAACATATTGGTCTTCAGTTAGGGCGCCAAAATCCTTTCCAAAGTAAGCGCGTGCTGCATCCGGAAAACCGTTCACCGGCTTACCGGAGAAAGTCCCCATGTAGACGGTGTTGATAAACAGTCTGAGTTGATCCTGCTTGCTTACGCGTTTGTCCAAAACCAGAGCGTACAGTGACTGTTTAATCTTCGCGACGCCAGACCGGAAATGGACGAAGTAAATCTGTTTCGCAAGCCCCTGAGTGATGGTGGTGTACCCCGCGCCGGGAGTCGTCAGATCGATGCCATGGTGGTTCAAAAAGTTGGGGTCCTCAACGGCCAGGAGAATCTCAAGATACCGGGGAGGAAGGGACCGAGGATCGAGCGGCATCTTGTGGGAGGCCATGTAATCGGCGACGAGCTGCGGCGTAACTTCGTAAGCCACGACCGTGACGACGGCATAGTAGACCGCCACAATGCTAAGGACTCCTAAAAAGATCAACCCACTGGCCAGCCACTTGTTCCTAGTCAGCTTGTCCTTTGCTTGCGTGACCCTGTCTGCTGCCAAGGAAATCGAGACATCGCGAAATAATCCCATGGGCGGGCCGTCTTGTTCCAATGAGCTTCTAGAACGTTATCCGGATGCCAAGCTGGGCAGCAAAAGGAATGCCGACGGTGGTGCCGGGTCCGAAGAAATCTCCCAGCGCCCCTGCGGGAACTCTCAGGTCGTTGAGACCACGAATGGGCCGCGTGGCCGTGCAGGCGGCATTTGTGCAAAGGCTCGTCGCGTTGCCGAGCTGGGTCGCCGGAACAGGCAAGGCAGAGAGATCTGATACAAAGTTGTTTCCCGGATTGCCGCGGTTCAGCAAGTTGAAAAACTCCACGAAAGGACGAATTGCAACATGTTCTCCCCATCCAAATTCGCGACTCACCCGAAGGTCAATTTGAGCAAACGGGGCCCCGCGGAATTGGTCCAGCCCGGTTTGAACTCCGTTCACGACCGCACGGTCATTAGAATCGAGGCCGTCGCCATTCAAATCGACGGGCGTGGACAGGGTATACGGACGTGCGCTCTCGAATTGGGAGAGCGTGGTCATCTCAAGCTTAAAGGGCAGTCTGAGTGTCCCCGCAATCACCAGGCGATGCCGAACATCTTCACCCGAAGGCCCGTGGTCGCCCGGGCCGAAGGCGTTTCGCACGTCGCTCACCCCGTTGACGTAATCAAACAGCTCACCCACGGTTGCGCCCCACGTGGACGCGCTGGCGAACGTGTAGTGCGCTGTCAGCTCGAAGCGGGTCGACATCCGGTGCTGCACCATGAAGGAGACCCCGTCATAGCGGGAGCGATTGTCCGTTCTGAACAGCGAGATGTTGGGGGCCTCCGCGGGGAGAGTGAACCCGGCCACATATTCGTAGCGACGGTACTGGTGCACTCCCTGATGATGCTCGTATTGAACATTTACCCGCCAATCCCGATGGAACGCATGTTCGATACCCACACTGGCTTCCAGCGCGTAAGGGGTATGATAGTTCGGGTCGATGACGGCCCCCTGTTCACCGGGCCCCAGCAGTCCTGTCCCGGGAGTATTCACGGCCTGGAAAGCGTTCACCCAACCATTCTGGCTCAGATCGTTGAAATACAATCCCACACCAGCTCGGATCACAGTATTTGCAGAATTCCCGGGCGAGTAGGCCAGGCCGAGCCGTGGCGCAAAGGCCCGGCGATAGTCATGTGGAATACCCGGCGAGAGTGCGATTCCGAGCGTGTTCAAGTTGTTGACAGCCGGATTCTGATCCTGCAGGCGTCCTTCAGCTCGAAAGAGCCCGAAGGTTGTGTCGTACCGGAGCCCCAGGTTGAACGTCAGGTGGGGTCGAACGTGCCATGAGTCCTGCAGGTACAGGCCCAGCCGGCGAATGCTCTGTGAAAAATTCCCGTTTCCCCCAGGGACGTTCGTGCTTCCCTCCAGAAGATCGGAGGAGAACTGCGCGGGGTTGGAAAGGTAGAAGCTTGGGTCGTTGGGAAACACCACCAGGAGTTCCGGATCATCGGCGAGCCTCCCTCTTAAGACCGGTTCGTGAATCAGGTTGACGCCGAAGGAAAA
>JBAVHJ010000193.1:0-13293 GCA_049685715.1 Terriglobia bacterium
CCACAGGATAGCGGAAGGCGATGACGTCGCCCCGCTTATAGTGTTTGATGGCGGGCAGATGAACATCCGTAAACGGGACCTGCGGACCGTAAAGAATTTTATCCAGAAAAAGATGATCTCCGATCAGGATCGTGTTCTGCATCGATCCGGTCGGAACCACGGTAGCCTCAACCACGACGGCCCGGATCAGTAGGACAGCGGCAAGCACCATCGCCAACGACTTTACATTCTCCCAGAGCGAGTCCATCCAACCAGTTTTCTTTTTTTCCACCAGCCCTTTGCCCGCTGTGGCTACCTTTTCCTTCATGCTCACTCCTTGTATGTTTCCCGGGACCGATGTCCTGAGATGCAATCCCATTTATATCAGACTTTCTCACGGTCGTAAATCCTTGCGATTCTTCGGCCGTTTCTGTCGTGTGCCCGCGCGGATGTTGACTTCCTTCGATTCATTCCCTTCCACGCCCCTTGATCCCCGTTATCAGCAACGCTCCGATCTCCCGGTACTTCTTCAAATCCTCCGGAGTATTTACGCCCCAACCGGGTTTGAAGTTTGTTTCATCCACCGGAGTCGAATCGGGAATTAGAGACGTCACGACATCTTCAAATCCTGCTTCGCGAAATCTTTCTTCATACTCGACTCTTCCAAGCAAATGCGCTTTCACCTTCAAGAGTTTCACCCACATGTGAGTATACGGATTTTCACGGAACAAGTTCACCAGGCAGTAAAACTTCCCTCCTGCCGTCAGCACACGAACGACCTCTTGAATCGCGCGCTGGAGATCCGGGCAGTAGTAAAACGCCTCGCAGGAGAAGACCTTGTGAAACTGATTCTCCCGAAACGGCAGGGCCTCGGCGCTGGCGACAAGGAAACTCACATGGGCGGGATTGCTGGGATGGGCCACCGCTCGCTTGATCATTTCAGGAGAAATATCGATGCCGACGATGGAGCCCTGTGACACCTCCGCCGCCATCTGCCGGGAGGCCCAACCGGTTCCACATCCGAGGTCCAACACCCTGTCGCCGGAGGCCAACTGCATTCGATCCAAGGTCCTCAGGCCAACGGGGCCGTGATCCGCTTCCATCTCTTCCCCACGACCCATACACGCCCAATCGTCGAATTCAATCTGCACCTCTTTAGAGGGTGAACGGCGGGGTCTCAAATGTTCCCGTAGAACCTCTGCAATAGGGTGGGCATGCTGCTCGCGATAGACTCGACGTCCTGTCTGGGAAAGCTTCCTCCGCAGGGGCTCGTCTCGAACTAGCCTTGTTGCAGCGATTCGAAACGCCTCTATCGTGGGGGCTGCCAATCCGATTCCCCACTTTTCAGTCCACGCGCAATGCTTGACTTCGGATCCGGGCAAAGGAAAAGAGGCCAGCAAAGGCAAGCCTGCTGCCATCGCCTCAGTCAATGTCACTCCACCCGGCTTTGAGATGAGGAGATCGTGTGAATGGAAGAATCGCGGCATCTCATCGGTCCACCCCTGGATGCGCAATTGAATGTTCTTGAGCCGCTCCAGTTTCCCTAGAGACTGTTGGAGCTCTTGGTTCAATCCAACTAGGACGGTGACCTCCGCGGTATTCACAATTTCATCCAATTCGCGAAGGAGCTGCTTGACCTTCAGCAACCCCTCCCCGCCTCCTGCCAGAAGGATTCTCAGCTTGGAAGAATCGCCCCTTCGCTCTTCGAGGGGCAACCCCTGTGCAGGCGAGCGCAAGAATTGCTCGTCAATGGGAATACCGGTTAACGCCACTTTCTCCGAAGGCACTCCCCTGGCCAGCAGCTCGGTGCGCACTTCCGCTGATCCCACGCAAAAGAGGTTCACTTCACTCTGTACCCAGGCGCGGTCGGCATCGTAGTCCGTCAGGACTGCCATTAACGGAGTGTCGGGAAGGTACTCGGCTTTCAAAATCGAAGCAATCTCGTTGACACCCACTTCCAGGGTGACTATCGCGGCGACTTTCCAGCTCTTGATGTGATTATAGAGTCGCACCGCCACAGAACGTAGCAACCCGGCCGGAAAAGTGCGGACTTGTTCTCTCTGGATCCCTTCCAGGAATCGCCAAACGAAGGGAGCATATTTCAAAACGAAAAGGTACAGATCAACATAAACCCAACGCATCCACCGCGGCATCAACGGGGTCACATCGACGACCTTCGCAGCGAAGTCGGGAAACTCCTTCTTACAGGATTCCGCTACGGCCTGCGCAGCGCGATGATGTCCCGCGCCAAATTGTATTGTCAGAATAAGAATTGTTCTCTGTTCCATAGGCTTCCGGGCAAGATCGTACGGTCGCGGCCTCCAGCCAATTTACAGGAGAATTGGAAAAAATCGTAGGGAATGAGTAAGCCTGAGGGTTGTTTTGTCGGGGAGTAAGGGTCGTCGCCCCCCGAAGCAAGACGGTTCATCCGATCCGTTTCAGCGATCGACCCAAAAATCCGAAGTCCCCTGGATGGCAAGCAGGGGGTGTGTGTACAATGAAACTTCAAAAGGACAACCTATTTTGCAGCCCTTGCAAAAGTCCCACATCCCCCGGGTCTCCTGTTCAATAATGGAACGAACCTCGGGGGTCTTGAAGATCTCTTGCAGCGTCATGTTGGCATTGCCGCGATGTTTCATCACGAATGCACAGGGGAATTGCACGGTCCCGTCCGGCTTCAAGTTGATCAGGTGGGAGGCGGAGCGACAGGGGAATTTCCGGCTGAATCCGCCCTCGCGATAGAATTTGTAATAATAGGAATAGAAACGAACTGACTTGTGTTCCCTCTTCAACTGGTGCAGGAAGACTTCCACCTTCCGGATGTCATCGGGTGGCATTTCGCCGTCGCCCTCCAGCAACCCATAGCGCATGACGTTATGGACGGCTTCCGTATGAAGATGGATCCCCCGCTCGTCCGCAAAGGCTGCGAGGGCCGGCAGGTCATCAAGATTCTCGAGGTTGACCGCGGCATTCAGTTGAATGTCCCGGGGACGGTGGTGGGCAATGAGAAAGTCGAGCTGATCAATGATATTCGAAAGCGAGTCCAGGCCGCGGCGTCTGGCGAATTTTTGAGCGTCCAGGGTATCAATGGAGACTTCCAGAAGATCCAGCCGTTGAAGCGCCGAAGCATATTTCTTCAACGCCAGTCCGTTGGTGGGCATGGAGACGAACAATCCCCTGTCGGCCCCGTAAACAATATAATCCCCCGTATTGGGATTAAGCAGCGGTTCCCCGCCCGAAAAACTGAGCGCAAAAATGCCCAGATCGACGGCCTCGTCAATACGACGAAAGGCCTGCTCTTTCGTCATGACTTTTTCGTTGCGGTCGTTGGACCACACGGTGCAATACTCGCACGCCATGTTACAGTGCAAGGTCGTCTCGAACATCATCATGAATGGCCGTTGAAAGCCATGAGCTAGTTGCTTCAGTCCGTTTCGGACCATCAATCCTGGTTTCATGGACCGTCCTGACTAAGATATGGAAAGAGTGCCGATTTCGAAAAACGCCATTTTACACCCTCACGGAGAACCCGTGGGTGTAATTTTGAGCCTGAGGAGTGATTTTCACCGGGCTGGGTTTGCAGAGCGGCTTGTCTTCAATCTCAAAGGGCCTTATTAACAGGACGCGGGGTGAGGTCAATTTTCGAGATCAACGGGCGGTCGCCTCTGAGCCTTCGACATCGCGTGGCTTTCGTGAGCGCCACACCCGGATCATCAAAACGATCCCGCCGATGAATCCTGCCAAGTAGCTGGCCGAGTGCGCCCACAGGTCCGCGATGAACGGGACTTGCCTGTCCGCGGGAACCGAATGAGCGAGCGGCCCAACGAGTGACACCCACCCGAGTCGCGCGAGCTGCCAACCGACAACACCCGCGATTACAGAAAGAGCTCCCATCACCAACACCAAGACTCCGACCGGGCGGAACAGTGACTCGACTGAGCACTTTGGGCGACCCCCACCCCGAGCAACGACGGCCAGCGGGATGCCGAGCAGCAACCCCACCCACCAAGTCGCAATGATGCCCCAGCCGATACCAAGAAGCGTTGGGTCGGCCGTGTCGAAGACTGGAAAGTGGCCGATGGTGAAGTATTCAATGCAAACACGCACCGTCACCTGATCATGCACGATGCCGTACACGACCGCCGCACCCATACAAAGGAGAACGATTCCGAGCGACTTCACCCACCCTCCACGTGTGCCGCCTAACGCTCCGGTCCAGCGGCCGCGCACAGCGTCGTCCGCTGCAACCGGTTGTTAGACGGCAGTTGGCATGACTGCGCCGTCGGCGGCTTCTTTGGCGGGCATCCCCCTACTTGCCAGCAGGCACTCCCGCAGCGGGTTTGAAGTCGAACTTCCCCTTGCCCTCCTGGTAGAACACGCAATCGCTCCCGGCGCGGCAGCCGCTCACGTGCACCCAGTCGGCGGGCATCAGCACGATCGACCCTGGACCGAAGTCCCTGGCGGATGCCGCGTCCGCCCCGGTGTACCAGACGCCGCTGATGATCACGTTTTTGAGTTCGCTGCTGTGCGTGTGCAGCGGGTTGTCACTTCCGGCCGGAACCTTGCGCATCGCGTGTACTCCCCATTCTTGGGATCACCGGACAGCACGGCGAACTGCATGCCCTTTCTCTCGGGCAGGTCGGTCCACTTCAGATCCGTGAACGACACCATCAGCGGTGCCTTGCCGCCTTCCTTCGGCGCCCCCTTGTCGGCGTGGACCGGGGTCAAAAGACACACACCAACCAGCATTACGAAAAATCCTTTCGTCGCAGACCTCCTTTGAATGGAAAGGTTTCCTTTGCCCGTCTAACGCACAGTTTCAGAGGGGCGCGAAGTGCCGCCCGCTACAAGCCGTGGTTTGATGGCGCCACTCGATGCCAGCCACGACCCTGGGGGAGCACGTCACCCTGTGACAGGCTTTCCGGATCGAGCCGGAATCGTCACTTGCCTGGGGGCACTGCCGACGCGAGGGGTGTTCTGGAGTACATGCCCACCGGATGGCCAGCTGGATCGAGGACGAGGGCGATGGCGCCGGTGCCGTCTGGCAGGTTGAAGGGGAACCCGGGCACGACTGTTCCCCCCAGCTCCTTCGACTTCTTGCAGCTCGCCTGGATGTCAGTCACCTGAACATAAACCACTCCGTTGAACCCGCTGATCTTGCCTTCCGCAACTCGTAGCGTCCCGATCGCCGTTCCACGTGCGACAATCTCTACCGCCTGATCAGTTCCCTGCACCGGGGTAAATTTCCAATCGAAGAGCTTGCCGTAGAACTCCTTGGATTGCGGCAGATTGGACGTGGTGATGTCGAACCAGGCGATGCGGCCGGGTCCGACGTCCGCCGGGGACGACTTGGGGGGAGCTGCCTGGAGCTGTCCGGTCATGAGAGTTAGGGCCATGGTTATCGCCAGAATCGCGTTTCGCATCGGTGTTCTCCTCATAGTCCATCGAACGGATTGGAGCTAAGCTGCGCGGCGATGTTGTTACGCGGACGCCAAGTTGATTAATTAGCTGATAACTTCTGGTGACGTATGTTGTACTTAGATTTCTCAACTTTCAAGGACAAAATTGCGGCCGCGATCGCCACAGCCCGCCCCGGCATGTTTCTAGCCGGGGTCAGCTTGCACGTTTTTTGTGTCCGGCGATTTTTGCGGGGAGCGAATGGTTAGTCCGTGTGCACGTTTTTACGTTGTGCTTCCTTAAAAGCTTTGGCAAAGATCTTCTTGAGAACCTCTGCATTCACATCGCCAAGCGATTTTATGTACAGGCATCCTTTGCCTCTTTTGTACTTCCCTAGTTTGGAAAGTTCATCTTCAACTCTATTCAGTCCACCCATTAAATAGATGCTGATGTTCTGTTTCCTCGGCGAGAAGCCGATAACTACCGTATCTCCTTCTCGTCCGCTCTCATAAACATAGTGAAATGTCCCAAAACCGATGATTGCGCTTCCCCACATGATGGGTTCACAATTCGAGACCTTCTGCATCATTTCGAGAATTACAAAGCAGTCGTCTCGCAATGGCGGGTCTTTGATTTTGTTCAAGAAAGCAGTCACACTGCCCTTTGTCGGTTTGGTTTTGTTTTCTGCCATAGGAATAATCCATTCACACGCGCTAACGTTGCGCTTCAGCGGCAAGGGTGCAGTGCGAGTCCGCTGCAGTCGCGGGTTAGGCGGCATCGACAATCTTTGCGAACTCTTCGAAAGCCCTTTCTGCCTTGACACCCGCATCTCTGCCCACCGTAGGAGATACGCTCGGTGGCAACGCCTCTACAGAATTCGATAAATGCGGTATGCCACCTTCCCCGGCATCGGCCGAAACACGCCGACCGCCACGACGTTGTTCAGCCAGACGTACTTTGCTGCGCCGGTCTCGAACACGGGCAGGATCCGCGCGTACAGCGTTCCGCCTGGCTGCGTGTAGGCGATCCCGCGACACGTCATGTAAATCTTCTGGGCATCATCGGTCTGCAGCAGGATGCGGATGTCGAGGATACTCGATCCGTCCGGACGCGTGACGATCCAGTCGCCGCCCGGACCGACGACAGTACCCTTGAGCTTGGGGCCTTCGAACGTCCCTCCCGTGACCGGGACGACGACCCGGTTTACACCCAGGGATCCGACGTTGTTCGCCGGCCCCCTGTCGAGCACGAGGCCGAACAGGAAGTCCGATTGCAGCTTGTCGTCCTCCGCGGCGGGCGCCGATGATTGCGCGTCGCGCGTCCTCGCGCCGACGTCGGCATCGCTTGGGGTGACGGCGCTGGCCGTGGTGTCACCTGCCAGCAGAACGGGTGCGACGGCTGCGCCAGCAGCAGCCGTCCAGAGCTTCGCAAAGGTTCGCCGTGTCATTAAACCTCTCCTTCTCATGTGCCTTAGGGATGGGTGAGCATTCTCAAGCAACTCAATTCCTCCTGCCGTTTAACGACCAGCGCGGCCCCCGCCCGGCGCGCTCTTGCTTTTCGCGACGGCCGGGTGCACGCGGGTTAGACGGCGGATGAGCGTAGCACGATTATTTATTGCCAGTTAATTTGAATTCACAGTCCTGCTGTTAGTTTTCCCACCGTGTCAGTCATCTCTTCTAGCATTGCTTTATTCTTGTCGTACTCTTGCCCCAAACTACCAAGGAATGCCCTTTTTTCAGATATTGCTTGAGTTAGATCATTGTTATCTATCAGGGACTTGATTCTGTTCATTGTCTGATCAAACCAAGCCATAAACGGCTTGAACTGGTAATCAATAATGTCTAGATCAGCATTGGCGAGAGCCTTTAGGCTTGCATACAAATCTGTCCACTGTTGGTTTGATCCAAATAGCGGTTTACGCTTTAGCATTCGATTCTGTATCTGGATGATCTTATGGCAATGTGTTCTCTCGTCCCCGAAATCGTGGGCATCGTAGAAATCACGAAAATCGTTGTAAACGTTCTTAAAGTCATTGACGAAAGTTGAGGGGGAATCAGGAATGCGACGTAGAGGGCTGACCAGTTTAACGATGGTCGAATGGGTTTTACGCAGTTCTTCCATCAGGTCGGTAAGGTCAGCAAGCATACTTGCAGTTTCGCGATCTTTTCGATCCCTGATCGTGCTCCACACATCGACAAGGGACTTGGCGGCGGTCGCAGCAACATTCAAAGAATTTAGGAAGTCAAGTTTCATTGGTAATTCACCTCCTGGAACGTTGATATGAGCAATCTAACGACTGGCGCGTCACCCGCGGCCGCCTGATCATCATGCCGACGGCCGTCGGGTGCAACGCCTGGTTAGGCGGCCACATGCCGTCAAAACAGAAAAGGGATGAAGAGCCGAGTGTGTGCCATGTACGTGCGATATGAATTGCCGAAGCGAACCAAGTTTTCTGCTTCCTCAATCTTCGCAGTTGCCACCCAGAAGGCCGTGGCGAGCAGACCGATACCGATAGCCAACGCCGAAGGGGCCTTCAGAACTACGCCGCACGTCCCGACCACGGCCGAGGTGTACAGCGGATGTCGGACGTACCGGTAGGCTCCCACGGAGACCAGGACCGTGGTGTGCTCAATGCGATGCATGTCCGAACCTGGAGCCGGTGCTGTCGGTTTGCCGACGGTGCGGAGGACATGAAATCCGTGAATCGCGAGAGCGAGGGACGCGGCGAGGAGCGTCCAAGAAGCAAGCTGGATCGGTGCTGTTGGGCGATCGAACCAATGAGGTGCGTTGAGAACTACCAGGCACAAGATCCCTTCGAATCCGAAGAGACGGAAGAAGCCGTGGGAGCGCACACTCATGAGTGAGCGCCTTGACACTGCGACCAGAATCAAGGTGCCCAAACCAATAGCTGCAACGGAAACCACCCTGCCCACGGAACCTCCGCCCTGTCCGCCTAACGAGTAGCACGTCACCCGCCCGGCGCGCAAGCGCCGTCAGGTGTAACGCCAGGTTATGCGGCACCCCACCTCCCGCACAGTGCAAGAAGTTCCTGAGCGATCTCACTTTTTGAACGGAACTTGCCTTCGCGGAACGGATCTAGGAACGCATGGGGCGCTATCTGGGCAACGACGGACTGGCTTTCGATCGTGAACATTTGAAGATAGAACACCACCTCTGGAACCGTGGCCCGCGTGATAAACGCCCTGAGTGCCGAGGGTCGGTCACCGTCGAGCCAAACCAGGAAATAGCCCTGTTCCTTCAGAAATCGCACGTCGCCTGAATGTGCGACGTGAAAGCCCCAAGTGATCACCACGTCAGGGCCAAGAGGTGCAAGAAATGCTAGTCGGTCTTGAACGAACGACTGGAGTGTGTCGCCAGCCTCCATGTCGACGTGACGTAGTCGATGATGCTCGGAAAGATACTTTCCAAGTTCCGTCTTTCCGGTACCAGGTATTCCCGTCACGAGCAGCAGCGACATGCCGGCCTTCCCCTCCTGTGTCTTGCGCTTGTCACTTCCATGGAAGCCCGCCTAACGATACCGCGTTCAGCGGCGGGCGCAGCGAGTCCGCTGCAACGAGGGGTTAGGCGGCAAACGATCAGTCATGCACTAGCCGCCCTGGGTGGTTGCTACTCCAAAGCAGTGCGAGTATCCGTCATCATCCGTCACAAAGAACTCAGTCTGACCATAGTCGCGGTCAGTGATCTCTGATACGGCGTAGCCTAACCTTTCCAGGCGAGCTCTCAACCCGTGGATATCACGGGGCCCCCAGTAGAGCCGAACACCCTCGTAGTTCTCTGGCTTGATCGGTGTGCCTGCTCGTTGATTGAGCCAAAAGTACAAGTGCTCATTGTGAACCATACAGCCGATGAGGCGACCGTCCTGCCGCATCGCTCGGTCCATGGTAAGACCGAGACCCTCTACCCAGAAGCGCAGACTCTTCTCGAGATCCTCGCTTGGGATAACCGGCATACACGACTCTACGTGCACCGACGTCTCCTTTGCCGCCTAACGGCTGGCGCGTCACCCGCCCGGCGCGCTCTTGGTCTTTGCGCCGGCCGGGTGCACTCGCGAGTTAGGCGGCCATTTGACTTGTCACGATTTGGGTTGGATGTGGTCACGGAGCCAGGCTGAAAATTCAGTTCTCGCGGTCTCTCCTGCCGCCATATGGAGTATAAGCTGTTCCTGCTCATCCACTGCGGCGTGAATCTCGAACCCGTTGAGCAATAAAAAAACCTCCACCACCGCATGACCAGTCCGTTTATTGCCATCCACAAAGGGATGATTCATTATCAAAGAATAGCCGAGAGCGGCCGCCTTCTCGGCCAGGGTCGGATAAAGATCCTGGCCACCAAACGTCATGTGGGGCTGTGCTAGGGCTGACTCCAACGCACCCAGGTCGCGAATGCCGACTGCACCGCCTGACCTCTCCATGATCTGGGAGTACAGGTTGAGCACCTCGCTGAGCGTTAGGTAGCGCATTAGGCTAGCCGTCGATACAGTTCGGCATTCTTTTTGAGAACATAATCGAGGGCGAGGCGGAATTGCTCTTCTGGGCGAGCCAAAAGCTCTTCCACACTGACGCGCACCAGGTCTTCAGGAGTAATGTTGAAACGAGCCGCCAGCTCTTGCAGCTTGCGCATTCTGTCATCTGGAATGGGAATAGTAATGGTGGTCATGGGGATACCTCTCCCAGAGGTTACCATTGGATTAAAGCAAAAACCAGCGGCACTTCTTCCCGCGCTGTTACTGGATTCAGGTCTGCCTAACGACCAGCGCGTCGTCTCGATTCGAGCGCTTCTTGAACCTTTTCCGAAAGTAATATTTTCATCATCGATTGATAGGGAACATCTTCGCGGTTCGCGAGCATCTTGATGTTCTCGATCAGAGATTCAGGAAGGCGAATGGAGATGGCTCTGCTGGTCGGCTTGAGGTTGGGGAATGACGGCTGCTTAGCTTTGGAATAGTCGACGAAGTCGGCTGAGTCGTTCCGTGCCCAAAACTCGCGCTCCTGCGCCTCTGATCTAAACTGTGGAATTCTTTTTAGCTTTTTCATCGTAGAGTTTTCTCTCTCTTCTGGACATGTCGCGGGCTGAAATCACTCGGATCCGTCTCCCCCGCAATGTGAAGGCCAGGAAGAGCGGGCGGCCTGCCTTTGTCCGACCGAGCGCAAAATAGCGCTCCTCCTTTTGTGAATGGGCCATATCCCGAATCACGTAAAATGGTTTATGAAAGAAGACTTCTTCACATTCCCACCACGCCACGTGATGACGCTCCCAATTCTTCAAACGAATGGCGTCGTCCCATTCAAACCCCGTCATCTCTGAGAAATCAGGCATATCACCCCCGGGAGCGACATGTATATTACCAATATATACAAAATTGAACTCAAGTCAAGGGGCTGGTCAAACTTGACCATGGTCTGCCTAACGACCAGCGCGTCACACGCCCGGCGCGCTTTGGCTCTTTGTGACGGCCGGGTGCACGCGCGGGTTAGGGGCCTCCAGTCTTTTCTGACTCATCTGGAAGCTGGGCGCTGTGCCAAACCGCAACAATCCAAACCCTGGTCCCTACTGTTCGATAAAAGAAACGATAGGGTGACACAATAACCTCCCGTTGGGGCAAATCAGGGAACTCGGGAATGACCCTTCCGGAATGGGGGAACTTCACCAGCCGCCTCAGGAGGGTCTCCGCCCGTCGGCGAAAACGCCGAGCGGCGGATGGATTGTCTCGACGTATGAAATCCAGTGCCGCCAGAAACTGGGCCCTTGCCGTCGGTGTGAATAGAACCTTCACCGCTCAATCTTCCTTGAGGAGCGCGTCGGCCTCCGCAAAAACCGATTCCAGGTCATGTCCTTCTCCCGCCACTATTTCCTTGTCTCCACGGGCCAAAACACGAAGCAGTTCCCGGTCATGCTCGCCCCGCTCGTAGGCCTCGGTGCTCTGGATCACCGCCGCGGCCCGACCCCGCTGCGTGATGAAGATGGGCTGCTTGGATTCCCGGACACGCTTGAGCACGCTCGCGGCATCCTGGCGGAGATCTGTGACCGGGATAATATGGGGCACCTTGCTCATATATCTCACCTCCAAACGTACAATTAAACGTATCATTAAAGATACCAAAGAGCAAGGAGCGATAGTCAGTCGTGGTACGACATGCGATGGAGAGTGCCCCTAACGAGTAGCGCGTCACCCGCCCGGCGCGCTTTTGCCCTTCGCGCTGGTCGGGTGCACGCGCGGGTTAGGCCGTTGCCTTACGCGGTCTGCTCAGGGTGCAGGAGGGCGCCCAGTTTTCCAAGCACCTCGCCAACCACAGTTTCCGGGAGCCTGCAGATCAGGCCAGCTTGGCGTGCGCGCCAGTCGAGGCACTTCACTTGGTCTGAAAGCACCGCGCCGGTTAGTTTCAGACCTTCGGGCAGAACGACTTCGAATGGATAACCCTTCACTTGACTGGTTATCGGACAGAGAAGCGCAAGACCCACCTTGCCATTGTACGCGCGAGGGGAAAGAACTAATGCCGGCCGTCGCCCCGCTTGCTCATGTCCTGCCTGAGGATTCAACGTAATCCACACGGCATCACCCTGCGCGGGAACAAATGCGATGGGGGTTACCATGATTCACGACCTGTCGCGCTCCCCGTATCTACCTCCCTGTGTATGTTGCGGTGATTCACTTTGGCGAGCAGTTGAGTTAAGGAATACTCGGGAACCTTCAATGGCGTGACAACCAGCCTTCCCCTTTCGAGAGTCACCTCAACCATCGAGCCCTGGGCTATTCGAGAGTCAGAGGCCAGGGATTTGGGGATGCGGAGAGCAAGACTGTTTCCCCATTTACGAACTGCAACGCGCATATGCCACCTCCCAGAATGTATCTACAATGAAGATACATCAGGCGTCTCGACGATGCAAGCGGAATGAGCGCTAATGTCATACCTCAGATCCTTCTTCATTCCGCAAATAGATCGGCCTAACGACCAGCGCGTCACCCGACGGCGCGCTCTGGCTTCTTGCGCCGGCCGGGTGCACGCGCGGGTTAGACGGCCACTGGCAAAGCAGATCTCAGTGATTCGTGGCATTCGCTTCATTAACTTCTACCAGACAAACCCTGGCAACAGATGCAAGGCGATGCTGATGCTGAGATGCGATTTGACTCAGGGTGTGCCGCACATCACGAAGCATATTATCTGGCATACCTCCGCCGTCCGTGACACCGGCTAACTGGCACAAGCTGTGTTGGTCCTTTCGCGAGCGCAATTTCAGAGCCTCCAGAAAGTCGCGTGGGTTCTTCCACAGAACATTGGAGTAAAAATCTCCGAGAGTCTCCGCCAACGCACCATCGCTGGTTAGGCCTGCATCAAGCAATGGTTTCAACAACGCTTTATCGCCATGGTTGTACAACTTGATCAAATAGTCTGCGGTGTCTTCACTGCATCCCAATGTGATTGGACGAGTCGCGCAACCTTTCAAGGTACTCAATGCTCTCGCACGGCTCATCGGCTTACTTCCGCCTTGTCCCTGAGAAAGATTGAGCAGATCCAGAGTGAGCGTGAGGAATAATATTGAGCTGGCGAATTTGATCATCGTATCCAATTCAGCTTGCTAGCCGTCTAACGAACAGCGCGTCACCCGCCCGGCGCGCTCTTGCCTCTCTTGCGCCGGCCGAGTGTACGCGCGGGTTAGGTGGTCGACTAATGAACCCAGTTATTTTCAATGCATCGATCTTCGATAACGATGCAGTAAAGCCCGTTCCAGCTCTGTTGCCATTTCCAACCTTGATTGCTGCCAGATGCATTCGGCTCGATGTAGTTGGCTGCAACTTCCGCGGACAACTCCTTGTGACAATGCGGGCACCGTGGGGAGGCAGTTGCGCGGAAAGCACCGCCGCACTGGCAGGGGAGCAAAAACCTTTCACCCCTAACT
>JBAVHJ010000194.1:0-13064 GCA_049685715.1 Terriglobia bacterium
GACCCGTCGCATAAAAAGGCTACTATCGGTTTTGGCCTCGATGTTCTCCTTGGCGATGGGCGTCCAGAAACTGGGCCATCCGGTTCCTGACTCGAACTTCGTTTCAGAACTGAAAAGGTCGTTGTCGCAACAAACGCATTGATAGATTCCCTTCTCATGGTTGTTCCAGTACTCCCCTGAAAAAGCCCTTTCAGTTCCCTGCTTTCGCGTCACATCGAATTGCTCCGGAGTCAGCAGTTTCCTCCACTCAGCTTCTGATTTGATGACCTTTTCACTCATGATAAATCCCCTCTGTCTTACCGAATAAACTTTAATGTTCCTCGTCCCGGCGGCTGGTCTTTGATCTGCCTTCCCGTCCCCCTCTTCCTTTGTTTCTTTCTCGGCGATGGCGTTCACCCTGGAGCAGGCCGTCGGAACGCTTGCGACCGCCAAAATCCAGAGGATCGCCTGACGGCGATCCAGAAGTGCTTGAGAACCAAGTGCAAAAAGAGTTTCGATGTTCATAGCTTATGTCAGTTCTCCTTGAGATCCTGATTTCTACCCAACCGGGTCTCTCTCAGGGTTATATCCCTTTTGTCCTTAAAAATATTCCCTGACCCACCACTTCGGCGTCTCCGGTTAGAAACACGGGCTGGCCTTCACCTTTCCATTCCACTCGGAGCGCACCTCCCTCGGTGATCACTCGGACGGGGCTCGTCACTCGAGCGTTGAGTAGGGCGCCCAGTGCTGAAGCGATGGAACCCGTTCCGGAAGACTCCGTGTACCCTGCTCCCCGCTCCCAGATGCGGATCTCCACCGTATGTTGGTCTATGATGCGCACAAACTCGACGTTGGTTTTCTTGGGAAAGCGTGGATGGGATTCCAGGGCGCGGCCGTACCGCTTCCAATCAAGAGATTCAAAGTCGTCGACGAAGCTGATGCACTGGGGATTCCCGACAAACATCGCCGTGATCTGAAAGGTCCGATCCTCAACAAGCAATGGGACATTGACCACCCGGCAGGCCTCCGGGGCACGGTTCTCCGTGGCCAAGCCGTCGTCCATAAAGGGGATTTCTTCAGGGCGAAAGCCGGGAATTCCCATTTCAGCCAGGTAGGTAAATCTCGTCCCATCGCGGCCCAGCAGGCGCAGGACGCGACGACCGACGGTCGACCCCAGCACCACTTCTTTTGCCGCCTCTGGATGTTTCCAGTGATGGACGGCCGCGGCACAGCGTATGCCGTTACCGCTCATCTCCGCTTCGCTGCCATCACTATTGAACAGTCGAATGGAGAAATCGTATTGCGGATAGTCGGTTCCCGGAAAAAGGTAAACCGTTCCATCCGCTCCGATGCCGCGGTGTCGATCGCACATCTGCCGGGTGAGGAGCGCCAAGGCTTCATCGCTCTGGTTTGGAAAGGTATCGCTCTCGACAATTAGAAAATCATTCCCGAGCCCGTGAGCCTTGATGAAAGGAATCATGCGGTGCTTTCCACCTCCATTCATTTTTCACTGAAGATGGTCGATTGAATATCATTCAGTTCCCCAATCTTCAAAAGGCGACGCATCAGTTCCATGTGGAGATCCGGGGAAAGGGAGGCGCTGAAGCGGAGAAAATGTTCATCGCCTTCCCGCGACCAGCTGATCCCATCAGACTGGATCTTCATTTCCTCAAGCAGCGCATTGACTCTGACTGATGCTTCCGCCATTTTCCCTGTGGACATCGAAAACTGATAATGCACAAACTTGGTCCCGAGTTTCCTTTCGACATAGCGAAGGAGGAAGAGGGCCGCGACAATCATCCCGGTCGCAATCGAGGAGGAGCCGTAATAGCCATAGCCAATCCCCATGCCAATGGCCGCCACCACAAACATGGTCGCGGCGGTCGTCAGCCCCACCACGCTTAACCCCTCCCTTAGGATGGCCCCGGCGCCGATGAATCCAATACCGGGGATGATTTGCGCGGCAATGCGCTCCGGATCGCTGTGAAACTTCTCTGCCACTTCCAGGGAGAGCATCGTGAACATGGTAGAACCCAGGCAAATGAACATATTCGTGCGCAGACCCGCGGGCTTGTGACGCAGCTCCCGCTCCAGGCCGACAATGCCACCCAGGGCCGCGGACGCAGCCATTTTGAGAATGGTTTCGGTTGCAATGTGCATGAATCGTCTCCTTTACCTACGTCCTTCTCCGGACGGCCATTCGACGGGCGCATGGTGAGCGTAGACGTGGATCACATGCTCCCGGATTCCCCGGACGAGTTTCTCTTCACGATAATAACGCCGATAGGCCGGAACTGAAGTCATCATTTTCCAGACTTCATCTCCCTCCTCCGCCAGGACCCATTGGACACGAGGGAAGGGATATCGCAAGGCAAACTGCCAGGCGTCCAAATTGTCTTCGAAGAGGATGTTCCGAAACGGAATTTCATCGAGCTGTGCCACCCGCCCCAGGTATCCCGAGTTCATCAAGATCATCTCCCCATGCCATCGCGGTTTCAGATAGTCCGCCAGAACGCGAAGGATGCGCCGATCGTCCCTGTTGTTCAGGTAAGGTTCTTCGTGCGCCGGCAGGGAATGTAGACGGGTTTTGACGGCTATTCCAACTGGAATTAATAACGCCCCAAGAAACACGCCGACCAGCGTTCGGCGCAACCAGGACGTGTGAACCCATCTGGATAGGCAAGAGAGGAACACGCCCGCCAGAACAATGACTGCAGGAATGGCGGTATGACCGTAACGGACACCAAAATTTGTGTCGGGGTAATATTCTGCGACGTAAGTGGGGGCACGGCCCTTGGCCAGGGAGACTACGTAGAAGACGAACGGAACCAGGAAGAGCAGATGGGTTGTACGCCACGACCACCCGGGGTTCTTCCGCAGCGGGGAATCCTCTGGGCTTCTCGAGAACACTCGAAAGATCACCATCAGCAGGCCGCCGGCGGCAAGCCAGAACGGGATTTCCCCGGCACAATGACGTACCGACTTCGTATAGTAGAGAAAGGAAAGCCACCAGTGGCCCTCTGTCGGATAGCGGAAATGGTAGGTGGCGATTTGCTTCAGGTAGAGCGCTCGCGCGGAATACGGGCCCCTGATAAATTCCCACACGTCTCCATATTCAAACCAGTTATGAGCAAACCAGTAGATCGGGGCGAGCGAGGCCACGAATCCGTAAATCAAGGCTTCGCCACAGCGTGATCGCCAGGAGTGAATTCTAGTCCTTTCCACGGCGGCGAGCAGTACCCAAGCCGTGCTCAAGGCGATAAAGAACCATCCCTCATAGCGATTGAGGGCCGCAAGACAGTTTATGGCTGCGGCAAGCAGCAGGTATCGTTTACTTCCCCGTTCTTGCCATAAGACCAGGAACAAAACGTTGAGCACCAGGAGCGCCATCGCCAGGGGTTCCTGCATCGGGGTTGTTTGATAGTACAGCCAGCTGGGGTTGAGGGCAAAGATGCCGAGCCCCAACCAGACCACAGCGCGTTCTTCAATCATCATACGCAAGATCAAAAAGAGGCCAAGGCCCGCTGTCACAAAGCTGGCCATCGACACAAGACTTCCTGCGATCCCTGTCCTCCACAGAAAATTGTTCATCGCGAGGGGTGCCGCCAGCAAGTGAAACAGGGGGAGCCAGACCGTGCCGATTTGTGGATAGCCCGGGTTGAGCGAATCCGTGATCACCCGGGCGCGCTTGACATGCGACCACCCGTCACCATCAAGATCCGTCGCGCCCAGGGCATATACATAGGCAAAGGCGATCACACTGAAGATCAGGAGAATCAGCACAGCCCATGCGCACTGGCGATCGAGGAGGCGGGAGGGATGAAGGGTGAACTCGGGTCGCATCGGATGGGGAGGAGCTGCCAAGGATTGACGCCTCTCAAGCTATGGATCGAACCAGGGACAGATTTGGATCTTCACGATTTGATTCTGTGGAGAGTGTCTCTTGCCGTCACGGGTGGCGCCCGGCTGCTTGGAGAATGCGAATCCCGGACCGTGGAAGAGAAGCGCGGGACCGCCGACCCCTCAAGCCTGGACATCGACCCTTATCAACGTCCGATGCCATGAGCGGCATCAAAGTGCATCAGCTTTTGAAAGGCCTTGAAGCGGCCTTCGATCTCCGGCCGCCGCAAACGCGTCAATCGATTCAGGCTGAAATCCTCCACGTTAAAGGAGGCCACGACCGAACCGTAAACCACCGCGCGACGGATGCTTGCTTCGCTGAGCGACCGACAGGAGGCGAGATACCCCATGAACCCTCCCGCAAAGCTGTCGCCGGCCCCTGTCGGGTCAAACACTCGTTTCAGGGGAAAAGCGGGGGCCGCAAAAATCGATCCTTTGCGGAACATCGCCACTCCATACTCTCCGCGCTTTACCACGAGGGTCTTCGGCCCCATCGAAAGGACCCTTTCGGCAGCCCTCACCAGGTTGTATTCGCCGGTTATCATCCGGGTTTCGTTGTCGTTGATTATCAGCATATCGACCAATCTCAAGGTCTTGCGCAACTCCCCGGGCGTGTTATTAATCCAGTAGTTCATCGTGTCCATCGCAATCAGCCGGGGTCGCTGCACCTGCTTGAGCACTTCCCGTTGGAGGCGGGGATGGATGTTTCCAAGAAACACGAACTCGCTGGACTGATATTCGCGGGGGATCCGGGGTGAAAAATCTGCAAACACATTCAACTGCGTATCCAGCGTGCGGCAGTCGTTCATGTTGTCGCTATACTCCCCCCACCAGAAAAACGATTTGCCGGGTTTGCGCTGAAGGCCCCGCAGATCCACCTGGTGTTTGTGAAAGATTCTCTCATGCTGCTTCGAAAAATCTTCTCCGACGACCGCCACCAGGTTCACGGGTGAAAAAAAACTGGCCGCCACAGAAAAATAAGTCGCCGAGCCGCCCAGCACGTTGTCCGCAGTGCCAAAAGGGGTCTTCACATTGTCAAATGCTACAGAACCCACCACGAGGGTCGCCATGAATTGGGGTTCAATCCTTTCAAATGGACTAATTTCTCAGGTACACGATGTGAATTCGTGACTCGAACTCAACAGCGGCGATGTTCCTGCGGCGAGTAGCATTGCACGCACTTTCCTCCCGCCGGACGCCCCACGAGCCGTTGGGCTGCTACTCTCTCACAAATCGTGCTGTCAACAGGAGGTTCTTGTCTTCTTTACGGTCCCGATAGACCTGGACGCGTACCCTTCTTTGGGCCTCTTCGAGGCTGATTACCGGCAATTCGACCAGCAAGTCGTAATATTCGCGTCCGCCGGTGCTGCCCAGGATCTGATTGACGATGCCCGCAATATCGGGGGCTTTCTTTGGGTAAAATGCCCGGCCCCCGGTGGCCACGGTCAGCCTCTCGAAGATCTCGCTCGTTCCCCCCGCAAAAAAACCGCGCCCTCCCAGCGACACGCCGTAGAGCGTAATCTTCTCTCTCTGGAGCAGAGGGGCTACATCCTTGAGCTTAACCCGGGAGCCTGTGTCAATCCCCGTGGAGAGTAAAACCATCACGCGGCGCCCGGTGGAGTTGGCATAACCACCCTCTGCCGTGGCATAGATGGCGTCGAGCAGCGCGGCTCCGTTCCCATATTTCATCCCGCGCACGGCGTCGGTCAGCAGCGATTTGGAGGAAGTAAAATCCTGTATCAGGTTGGCCGAGGAATCATAAGCGACAATGGCCATTTGATCGCTGGGTCCCAGGCTCCTGATGAACAATTGCGTTATGTCTATTAATGGATTTGCAATCTGGCCGGCAATCACACTCGTATCAATCAACAGCGTGACATCACTTGGCGCCGAGTCTGATTTCAGTTTGGCTTCTCGAATTGCAAGCTTCGATTTGTCGACCGAGACCACGAAATTCGACGCGGCGAGATCGTGCACGAAAGCGCCTGTCTCATCGGTGACCGTCACCTGGAGACGAACCCCGCTCCCGGGTTGTGACAGGATCATGCGCGCCGCGCAGACCATGGCCAGAACCATAAAGGTTATTCGAACCCCGGGATGATGCGGGCCACCGATTTTGTGCATGACGACAAGATCCATTGCCGGTTTAGAGGTATTTTTTCACTAGCAAGTCCAGTTTGCGTCGCGTAGCCGGATGAATTTTTTGGGGATCGGTGATCAACGCGTGCGACAGCGCTGCGCCACACTTGCATGTCCGTTCGGCGGGCAGGGTGGCCACGGCAGCAGAAATGACCTTCTGGGCATTGGTCGCGTTGCGAACCAGGTTATCAATGATCTGCGCCACCGTGACGGCATCATGGTCGGGGTGCCAGCAGTCGTAATCCGTCACCAGCGCCAGAGTGGCGTAACAGATCTCGGCTTCCCGGGCCAGCTTGGCTTCCTGCAGATTGGTCATCCCAATGACATCCATCCCCCAGCTCCGGTAGATATTTGACTCCGCCTTCGTTGAGAAGGCCGGACCTTCCATGCATAAATACGTTCCGCCGCGATGAATCGAAACCGACTCCCTGCGGGCGGACGATTCCAGAATGTCACCGAGTTGAGGGCAAACCGGATCGGCAAAAGAGATGTGTGCGACCAGCCCATTCCCAAAAAAGGTCTCGCCTTCACGGTGACGTGTACGATCGAAAAACTGGTCCGGCAGCAGGATATCCAGCGGTTTGTGCTCTTCTTTAAGAGACCCCACGGCGCTGGCCGAAATAATGCGTTCCACCCCCAGCTTTTTCATGGCATAAATGTTCGCGCGGAAGTTGATTTCAGTCGGCATGAGGCGATGACCGCGCCCGTGCCGGGCCAGAAAGGCCACCCTCCGACCTCTGAGCGTGCCAATAACAAATTGATCCGAAGGCTTGCCAAAAGGCGTTGAGACCGAGACTTCATTCTTATCGGAGAGCCCGGCCATTTCGTAGAGACCGCTGCCCCCGATGACTCCAATCCGGACTTCCTCTGATCGTCTTCCTTGAATTCGAGATCTTGATTTGGCTTTGTGGGCGGGCATAATGGGCCTTGAGTTCAGGAATTTAAGATCAAATCGGCAGTTTGTTTTGGCGAATTGCCCGGCGCAAAAATCTTACTCGGCGGCTCGGCCATGATATTTCCGCCTTGCTCCACCAGCAAGTCCATGAGGCATTGCACGTCGTGACAAAACATGCGCAGCCATTCCTATTGCTTGGGGGCATCAATCTGGGCGGTGCTTGAAGTCACTTTTTCTTCTCTTTCGTCGGGGAAGAGGGCGAAATCACCATGGGGCCGCCCATAGGCTTCCCGTTTTTCTCGATTTGCACGGTCATGGGCACCCCGGCAGACACGTCTCCACCTTCCCGGGCGAAATATTCTTCATTCACTGAAGGGTGCACTTCGTGAACCAGGCTCGCGATGGACGCCTGCAAAATCCGGTTCTTAAGGGTTTCGACAATCACTCCGCGCGCTTCAGCGAGAGGCTGCGGCCTTTCCTCTAATGCTTTGAAAAGATGGATGGCGCCAGGTGCTTCAAACACGTCGCTGAGTTCTCCAGGCTTCAATCGGAAAATGACTGAATCCACTGCTTCACCGAACCCTCCCTTCCCACGGAAGCCCAGGTCCCCACCCGCCCGCGCATCACTGTCTTTTGAAAACTCCCGGGCCAAAGCCCTGAAATCCTCCCCCTTCAGCGCGCGCTGGCGTACTTCTTCCAACCCTTTCCGAATCCGGGTATCTTGTTGTGCATCTGATCCCGTCAGTCGAAGGGAAATATGCAGCAGGTGCAACTGCAGGAATTGATTCTGATTCTGATCGTAATACTTTTTCACTTCCTCATCACTGACCCAAACTCGATTGAGGATGGCCTCCTGTTCCGCAATGGCGAGGACCTGGGCGCGGGCGAACTTCAGCTGAACCGCAGTCTCAGGACTCTGTTCGAGGCTCTCCTGTTCTGCTCCCCGGCTCAACACAAGAATCTGGCCGAGGTATTCTGCAAAGGCCCTGGCGCCCCCCGGCCCATCATACTGACTACGCTGTTGCAGCGGGAGGCGTGACAGGATTTGCTTGAACTCACTTGCCTTGATCCTCTGGTTATCAAGGGAAATCACCACAGGGTCGGTTTGGCTCTCAACCTTCTGGGGGGGTTGATCTGCTTTCGCCGGGGTTGAATCACGCGCGGGATCTTGCGCCCCCCGTGACAATCTCGCCCCGGTGAAAATAATGACTGTCAGGAAAAGGACACTCCAACGTCGAATGGAATTTATACGTTTCATTTATTTAGCTTCCTCATTAAGTTCGATGAGCACACCGTGGGTCGATTCCGGATGGATGAATGCTACCTTGCAGCCTCCCACGCCTGTCCTGGGGGTCTCATCGATTAAACGAACCCCCCGGGCCTTGAGCTCCCTGAGCCAGGCCTCCAGATCTTCCACTTCAAGGCAGAGATGATGCATCCCCTCACCACGCTTATTCAGGAATTTGGCGATAGGTGAAAGCGGGTCCGTCGGTTCGAGCAATTCGATGCGGCTCTCACCCAAGGGGTGCATCGCCACCGCCACTTTCTGCTCTTCGACAGTTTCTCGTCCCTTCAGGGGAATCCTCAGCGACTCCATGTAAAACCGGCTCGCCTGGTCCAGTGAATTCACGGCTATCCCCACATGGCTGATGCGCAGGATTTTCATCACTCAAGTCCCTTCCCGCTCCCGCGCGGATTTCCCGCAGAAGCCCGTAATGATCTCCTCCACCACGGAATAAGGGTCGGTCTGTCGTGAGGCCACCTGATCCACATAGCGCTCGAAGGTGCCATTTTCCAAATGCTCGTCAACCACTCTGCCCACCAGTTGCTCACTCAGAAGTTCGAGCAATCGTTCGCGCGTATGACTGCGCCTTTTTTGCAGAAAGATCGGAGAACCTTTGGCAAATTTGGAATAGGACTCAACGGCTGTTGCGAGCTGGACGGTTCCCTCGTTCAAAGTCGCGATCGTGCGGACGATGGGAGGCACCCAGCCGTCGGGGCGTGGCGAAATGGAAAGCATCGCCTGTAATTGAGATTCGATCTTTTCAACCCCCTCGCGGTCGGCCTTGTTGATGACAAACACATCGGCAATCTCCATAATTCCCGCCTTGATTGCCTGGATATCATCACCCATTCCCGGAACCAACAAAACCAGGTTAACATGGGCCAGCTTAATCACGTCGATTTCGTCCTGGCCGACACCGACAGTTTCCACGAGGATGACTTCCTTTCTTGCTGCATCCAATACCGAAACTGCGTCGTGGGTTGCGCGCGAAAGCCCTCCGAGAAAGCCGCGCGTTGCCATGCTACGAATGAAAATTCCTTCATCCAGCGCGACGCTCTGCATTCGAATGCGGTCGCCCAGGATGGCCCCGCCCGTAAACGGGCTGGTGGGATCCACGGCCACAATCCCCACCGACTTCTTCTGCCCAGTCAGATAGTGCCGCGCGAGACGATCGACCAGTGTACTTTTTCCGGAGCCGGGCGCTCCGGTCACACCCACCACAAAGGCACGGCCCGTGTGGGGAAAAATCGACTTCAGAATAACTGCGGTGCTATCGTGGTCACTTTCAATACAAGTGAGGGCCCGGGCAACAGTTCTGGGATCGCTTTGAAGCAATTTGTCGATGTCGATGGGCATAAGTCAGTTGTCAGTTCTCAGTTGTCAGTTGCCAGCTAAAGACTTGAGTCAATTTCTCCGCTTGGTACCGGAATGAAACATTCCACACACCAATTGTCTTTGAGCATTAACGGAGCATGATTCGGTTCAACTGACAATTGACAACTGAGAACTGAGAACTATTCTTACATGTGAGAACTAGATCTTCTTCAACAACTCCCTGGCAATCACCATGCGTTGAATCTCGCTGGTCCCTTCACCGATGGTACATAGCTTGGCGTCCCGGTAGAACTTTTCTGCCGGATAGTCTTTGATGAAACCGTATCCACCGTGAATCTGAACCGCCTCATTGGCGGCTCGGACCGCCACCTCACTGGCGTAGAGCTTAGCCATGGACGATTCCAGAGTGGTTTTCCTCCTCTGGTCATACATCCAAGCCGCCCGGTAGGTGAGGTACCTTGCGGCGTCAATTTCCGTGGCCATGTCGGCGAGTTTCCATTGGATCGCCTGGAACTCGCTGATCGGCTTCCCAAACTGTCGCCGCTGCTTCGAGTACTTCAGCGAGACGTCCAGCGCCCCCTGGGCCATCCCGAGAGCAAGGGCCGCAATGGAGATGCGCCCCCCATCCAACACCCGCAAGCTTCCCGTAAATCCTTCACCCTCTCTACCCAAACGGTTTTCCACCGGCACCCGACAATCCTCAAAGATCACTTCGGAAGTATCGCTGGCTCGCATCCCCAGTTTGTTTTCATGTTTTCCCGCATGAAAACCAGGAGTTCCCTTCTCGATCACAAACGCCGAAATTCCTTTGTGGCCTTTTGAGACGTCTGTCACGGCCATGGCCACGCAAAAATCACCCACACTCCCGTGGGTGGTAAAAGTCTTCGCACCGTTCAAAACATAAAAGTTGCCCTGGCGGGCTGCGGTGGTCTTCGTCCCTCCCGCGTCACTCCCTGCTTCCGATTCCGTAAGTCCCCACGCCCCGATTTTCTCTCCGCGAGCAAGGGGGACCAGGAACTTCTTTTTTTGCTCTTCGTTGCCCATCAGGTAGATGTGGCCGCAACATAACGAATTATGGGCTGCAACGCTTAACCCAATTGAACCATCCACTCGACCCAACTCTTCGATGAGGATCACATACTCTTGATACCCCATTCCCGCTCCGCCGTATTCCGGCGGAAAAACGGTGCCCAAAAACCCGAGTTCCCCGAGCTTTCGCATGATCTCACGGGGGAATTCCTGGGCTTCATCCCATTTCATGACATGGGGCGCGATTTCCGTCCTTGCGAACTCCTGCACGGTTTTCTGGACTTGCCGTTGTTCATCATTCAGGTCAAAATTCATAAGTCATCGGTCCTCTGGAATGTGTGACGCGGAGAACGGGTGGCCACCGCGTCTCCACTCCTTGTGTCTTGAATCAGGAATAGATCAACCCAGGTAGAACGGGGTAGGGCCAGCAAACCTGAAGCTTCGGGAATCAGGGATTTCAAGAGTTTATCGGCATGGAGAAGCGGATCCATACACGAGCAAACAAGCGTTTATAACACAGCCATTTTGGCAACGTCAACGCAGGGTTGCCGCGGAAGAGGGATGTTGAGAAAAAGGGTGGTCCTGAGAGAACAGCATCCTCGTGAGGGAGTTTCCTTTCAGCCATCCGGCTCGAAGCACGCACACTCCTACTTCCAAGAAGGAATTTCCCTCCCATGGATTGCCGCACGGCAGGCCACAAAAGGCCGGCCGGGTTTCAGCGAACTCGTCGCCACCGGGCGCCGCCAAAATCGTCGCCCGTCTTCTGTTCAGCATGGAATTCGTCGCGAGAGTCAATGTGCAGGCGCATCCCTCCATTGTTTCGATCGCGACCCTTGGGAACGTCCAGCCAGAATCCCTCCAGCCATTCTCCATCCAATGCCCCATGAAAAATGTTCGACCACTGACCATTGGCGGCTTCGCCGTACCACCACACGTTGCCACCCAGTTGCCGGAGGTAGTAGGTCCCTCCGTCATTGCAACTCCAGGCGCCCGTAAGGTCGTAACTCCAGCTCCCGCGTTCCTGGTTGTATCGCGGGATAATGGGACCTTCCCTTCTGACCCCTGGTAGGGAGGGCGGATTCAAGACCTCGGTGTTCCCATGAAATCGTTCACCCTGCTTGTAGATGTTGGCATTCCAGTTGACCCGGGGCCCGTTGTTGCAACTCACCCAACCCTGTGCCGTGCGCCAGTCTCTTGAAATCTGCCCTTGATATTCGCACTGTTGATTGGTGTACTGATCAGTTCGTGCCATCCGGACATTACGATTATCCACGTGCATTTCGATGACGCCGCGTATCTCGGACTGACCCGGCATGGTCCATTGTCCATCGAAGGTGCTCGAATCGCCGCGGCGAACCCACACCCCCGTCCATCCTTCTTCGATCACCTGCCATTGCACACCGAGCCTGGCGTCGTACGGAGCTGCATCCGTCTTTACAGGATGGGAAAGCATGAGGACGGATGCTGCAGCCACTACCAGAAGAACCCCCACAAACAACAGGTGAAGGCCTCGAATCGTTCTTGTGTTCATATAACCTCCCGTTAGGCTGATGGATCTTTGCTGTTCATTTCACAACCGATTGATAACGCTGGCGACGTACCCCGCGCCAAACCCGTTGTCAATGTTCACGACGGTGACATTGGACGCGCAGGAATTCAACATCCCCAGCAGGGCCGCTATCCCTCCAAAGGACGCTCCATAACCCACGGACGTGGGAACGGCTATGACTGGAGCTGCGACCAGGCCGCCGACCACACTGGGCAATGCTCCTTCCATCCCGGCGACACAGATAATCACCCGCGCCTCCCGAAGACGCTGGTTTTCATGAAGCAAGCGGTGAAGGCCCGCGACCCCACAATCGAATATCGCATCCACGTTATTGCCCATCACACGCGCGGTCACCAGGGCCTCCTCGGCAACCGGCATGTCCGAGGTTCCTGCCGAAATGATCAGAATTTTCCCGCGTCCATGAATGTTTTTGTCTTTGATGATCGTGAGTGCGCCACTGGCATGATGAAACGCGGCAAGGCGCGATATCTTCCTGATAGCTCGAAACGTCGTCTCATCGGTCCGTGTAATGAGAATGTTGTGGGTGTTCCTTAACATCCCACGAACGATTCCCACGATTTGCTGCGTCGATTTTCCGCGTCCCAGCACCACTTCGGGAAACCCTACCCGCAGCGAGCGGTGATGATCAATACGCGCAAAACCCAGATCCTCAAAGGGAAGCCTCCGCAAGGACTCCATGGCTTCGTTCACACCGAGCCGGCCCGCCTTGACCTTCTCCAAGATCTGCTTAATCTCTGCTGGAGTCATGGTTGCCCAAGAGTATTCGATTGTCTATTCAGGAACGAGTATACCAAATGCCACGTGGATTTCCATCACTCCCGTGCCGGACTCGGGGCAGGATCCATCGGATCCGAGGTGAGGAGGCAGGCATGCTCTCCGGTTTAAGTCGGGGCTAGGAGGTTTCCGAATCATCAAACCACTTGACAATTCCC
>JBAVHJ010000195.1:0-5199 GCA_049685715.1 Terriglobia bacterium
AGCGGGTGTTTCAGGAGGTCGCTCAAACCCTGGCATCGCGGACGCTGGCCGAGTGGGTCGCGGTCTTCGAAGGACTGGATGTTTGTTGCGAACCCGTGGAATCTCTCGATGAAGTCTTGGCAAACCCGCACCTCCGACATCGAGGCATTGTTCAGCAATCCAGCCATCCCTCCGGGGGAGTCTTCAAACAGTTGGGGACGGCGTTGAAGTTTTCAGATGTTGAGGCGCCTCCCTCTCAACCTGCCCCGAAGCTGGGGGAGCACACCGACGAAATTCTGTCCCAGTTAGGATACTCCAGATCAGAAATCTCGAATCTCAGGACCCAAGGGGCCATCTAATGCCCGCATTCAATCTCTCCGTTGACGAGAATCATATTGCCATTCTTCGTTTTGATCTTGAAGGCGAGAAGGTCAACAAACTCACTACCGAGGTCATTCGTGAGGCCGAAGAAGTTTTTGAGGAGATCCGGCATCGCTCTGACATTCGGGCGGTTGTCTTTATCAGCGGCAAGGAAGACAATTTCATCGCCGGTGCCGACATCCATGAATTCCTGAAGTTCGAATCCGCAGCCCAGGCTACAGAGGCCTCTCAGTACGGACAGAAGGCCCTGCAGAAGATCGCGGACATGAAGATCCCGGTCGTCGCCGCCATCCAGGGCGCCTGCCTCGGGGGCGGCATGGAGGTGGCGCTCGCCTGCCATTACCGGATTTGTACCGACGACAAGAAAACCCAATTGGGACAGCCGGAGGTGCAGTTGGGTTTGCTGCCGGGAGCGGGCGGGACCCAGCGGTTGCCCTCACTCGTTGGGATTCAAATCGCCATTGAGGTGGCCACCAGCGGACGCAATTACCGGCCAAAACAGGCGCTCAAGAAGGGCCTCGTTGACGAAGTTGTCCCCCGGCCCTTGCTCCTGAGCATCGCCGCAACTCGCGCCGGCGAACTCGCGGAAGGAAAACTCATCCCACCTCGCCATCTGCCTAGTGGACTGCGGGCCTGGGCACTTGAACGCAATCCCCTGGGACGCCGACTGCTCTTTCGCCAGGCCAAGAAAATCATCCGGGAGAAGACGCATGGCCATTACCCCGCGCCCCTCAGTGCCCTCGGAGCCATCCGGGTGGGCATCTCCGACGGACCTGCGAAAGGATTCCTGGCGGAATCCAAGGGATTTGGCGACCTCGCCATGACCAGTGCCTGCCGCCATTTGATCCATCTCTTCTTTGCAACCACCGATGTGAAGAAGGACCCGGGTATCGATGACCCTTCCATCAGGCCTCAACCAGTCGACCGGGTGGGCATTCTGGGCGCCGGATTCATGGGAGCGGGCATTGCCGCGGTTTCTTCCAGCGCCGGTCTGAGCGCTCGCCTTCGGGATGTCTCAGAGGAAGCCTGTCTGAAGGGCCTCACGGCGTGTTACAAGGTCTTCGAAGATCGCTTTCGTCGAAGGTCGATCTCCAAGTTGGAACTCCAGGAACTAAAGGATCGCGTTTCGGCCACCTCGGAGTTCACCGGGTTTTCGACCTGTCCTCTGACCATTGAGGCGGTCTTTGAAGACGTTGAACTCAAGCACCGGGTGATCCGGGAGATCGAGCCGCATCTTCGAGACGAAGCCGTCCTCGGTTCAAATACCTCATCGATTGCGATCACCCGGCTTGCGGAAGCCTCGCGGCGGCCGGAGCAATTCATCGGGTTGCACTTCTTCTCTCCCGTTCACAAAATGCCTCTGCTGGAGATCATCGTGACTCGACAAACCTCCAAGCAGGCGGTCGCGACCTCAGTCGAGTACGGAAAGAAAATCGGGAAGTTTCCTATTGTAGTTAACGACGGCGTGGGATTTTACACCTCCCGGATCCTGGCGCCGTATATGAACGAAGCCTCAATCATCCTGGAGGACGGTGCGGCCGTGGAAGCCTTGGACCACGCCATGGTTGATTTCGGTTTTCCGGTGGGGCCCATGACCCTGCTGGATGAAGTCGGCATCGACGTGGCCGCAAAAGTGGGAAAAATCATGTTAGAGGCGTTTGGTGAACGGCTGAAGCCTCCCTCCAGCATGGGGCAGTTGGTGAAGGACGCAAGGCTCGGACGCAAGAACAAGAAGGGGTTCTATCAGTACGTCACCACCCGTAAGGGAGAAACCAAGAAAGCGGGAGTAGACCCGACGATCTACGATCTGCTTCCCGGCGGAAGGAATCGAAAGACAATCGCCGTCAACGAGGTCCAGTTACGCCTCTCCATGGCGATGCTGAACGAGTGCGCCCGTTGCCTGGAGGAAGGCGTCCTGCGTTCCCCGCGAGACGGCGACATCGGCGCCGTGATGGGGCTGGGCTTCCCACCTTTCCGGGGGGGACCCTTTCGATATATGGATTCTCTCGGGTTGGAAAATGTAGCCCGCCACCTGGACTCCCTCCAGAAAAAATGGGGGGACCGGTTTAAGCCATCAGAATTAATCGTTCGGATGGCGCAGGAGAATAAGAAGTTCTATTCATGAATCAAGTCCAGTGATTCCGCCCGGTCCGCATCGTGGCTGGGTTATTGAATCGTAGGGGCGTCCGCCATGGCGGACGCCCCTACAGGCGGATACCGAGGATCTCTTCATGCCCTCCAAAAACCTCTTCACCGAGAACGAAGACCTTCAATTTCACTTCCACCATGGCATTGACTGGAACCCGTTGATTGCCGCCTGGCACGATGAGGGGGAAGGCCCGCTCAACGTCGGCGAAACGAAGCAGCAGTATGAGGAAGCATTAGGTTTGGTCGGTGAATTCTGTGCTCGGGACGTGGCGCCTCGAGCCGGCGAAATCGACCAGGCGGGGATTCGATGGAAAGATGGAGAAGTCATCCTTCCGGACGGTCTCGTTGCAAATCTGGAGGCGGCAAAACAACTGGGCATCCTTGCGGTCAGTCTTCCCAAGGCACTCGGAGGTTGGAACTTTCCTTATACCGTGAATGCCATGATGGTCGAAATGATCTCAACCGCGTGTCCTAACACGCTCAGTTTCCTCGCTTTTTATCAAAGCCCCGCTATGATGCTGCTTCGCTTTGCGAGCGATGAGATCAAGGAACGATACATCCCTAAATTGGCGAGCGGCGAGATTTCGGGTTCGGTCGCCATGACGGAACCGGAAGCCGGGAGCGATGTAGGCGCGCTGACGACGGCGGCGGTCGATGCCGGGGATGGGGTATGGCGCATCACCGGGCGGAAGCAGTTCATCACTAACGGGTGTGGAGACATCGCGCTGGTCCTGACCCGCACGGATCCCCGCTCGAAAGGACTGGAAGGACTCTCGATGCATCTGGTCCCCCGCTATATCGAGCGCGAAGGCCAGCGCGTCAGAAATTTCGAAATTGGAAAACCGGAACACAAGATGTCGCTTCGTGGCTCGCCGACCCTGGAACAGTACTTTGATCACTCCATCGGATATCTGATCGGAGAAGCGGGCAAGGGCTGGGAGTATATCCTGTCCTTCATGAACGAGGCGCGGGTTGCGGTCGGAATCCAGGCCCTTGGAATTTGCCAGGCCGCTTACCGCAAGGCCCATGACTATGCCCGGCAGCGCCAACAAATGGGCAAGGCCATTGCCCAGCACGAACTGGTGGCCGACATGCTGTTGGACATGGATTTGGAAATCCGGGCGCTGCGCGCCATGATTTACGAGGCCACGCAGACCGAGGACCGGCGGGTCGGATTGCAGAAACTCCTGGCAGAAGGAAGGTTGAGTGAAGCCGAAATCAAGACGGTGAAGCCATTGATCAAGAAACTGGAACATTCATCCCGCGAGCTGACCCCGTTGATCAAGTACTGGGGAGCGGAGAAGGCGGTCGAGATCAGCCGGAAGGCCCTTCAAATTCATGGGGGCTATGGCATATTTGAATCCTACGAAGTAGAGCGGCACCTGCGCAATTCCGTCATCACGGCAATCTACGAAGGAACCTCCCAAATTCAGGCCCTCATGGCGCTCAAAGACCAGCTCAACTGGGCCATGTCCCGTCCCATGGATTTTGTGAGTGCCCGGCTGGCTCTAAAAGCGGCCAAGTCGAGGGCCGGAGCGGCCACGAAGAGCCTGCTGGCGATCCGAGATGAAATCTCAAGCGCGATCCAATATCTGGTCCTGGATATCCTTCGCGAGAAAAAGAAAGGGGCCCGGGGATCGGGGAAAGATTTAGGTTGGATCCAAATGATCCGGCAAGGGAAGTCGGCGTTCTCAAGGGATGATCTGAAACACTTCAGTTATGCCCTGCTGAGTGCAGAGCGGCTCGCCACGATGTTTTCTCTCTATCATGGCGCTCGTTTGCTGAAGGCCCTGGCGGATCATTCGGACAATGAAGAACGGACGACGCTGGCGGATCGCTACCTTCGAAGAAGACGGGCCGTGGTCGAATCCCTGGGTGCACAGATCCGAAGCGGGGAGCGGAGCACGCTGGAATACATCCAGGAAAATTTGTAGGGCGACCAGACTGGTCGCCCTACGACAATTCCTGCAGAAACGGATTGGACCTTCGTTCGCGGCCGATCGTCGTCGCGGGTCCGTGGCCGGGATAGACGAGGGTGGAGTCATCGTATTTCCGCAGAATTCGCGCCAACGACTCCATGATCGTTTCGAATGAGCCTCCCCACAGATCCGTCCGCCCGATGGACGACGAGAACAGCGTGTCGCCCGTGAAGAGGACTTGCTTTACGTTCTCGGTCCCACGCGGGGAGGAACCAGATTCCTGCCCGAAATCCCCCCTGCTGTTAACAGGACGCGTGCCTCTCTTCTCTCCGATGCCCGTGAATTCTGTTTCAAACGTCAAACTGCCCGGGGTGTGTCCAGGCGTGTGCATCACCTGACAAAGAATCGATCCGCACCGTATGACGTCACCGGTTTCGAGGTAGGCATCCACCTTTGACGTCGGCGGTTCGGGGATGCCGATCATGGCCGCTTGCCTCTTCAGGTTTTCGAGAAGAGGCAGATCGGCCTTGTGGAGGCAAACCTCGGCGCCCGTATGGTCGCGCAATTCGGCGTTTGCGCCGACATGATCGATGTGAGTATGCGTATTGAATATCTTGCGAAGCTTGAGGTCGTGTTGCTTCAGCACCGCCAGGATGCGCTCCACCTCATCGCCGGGATCAATGACGATTGCTTCGTGCGTCGCCTCATCGCCCAGGATGGCACAGTTGCATTGCAGCAGACCGACTGGAAAGGTTTCGAAGATCATTCTCAA
>JBAVHJ010000196.1:0-5157 GCA_049685715.1 Terriglobia bacterium
TGGTTCTTCCTGTCTGACTTCGATTCCCCTTTCTTGGTTTCCTGGGTCTTCGGCCGCTCTACCTTACGTGTTTGTGTCGGGGTGCGAACAACCTTGCGCTCTTGAGTCTGTGGCCTGGTCTGTTTCCGCTCTTGTACCTGTGGACGCACTTGCTTGCGTTCTTGTACTTGTGGCCGCGCATCCCTGTGCACTTGTGGTTGCGGCCGTGTTTCCTTATGAACTTGTGTCTGGGGTCGCGTTTGGGTCGGCGGGGCTCGATGCGTCATCGGCTCTCGCCCGCGGTTGCTCTCGACCCTGGAGGGAGGAGCATTCCCATGGGTCCGGGAGGGCGGGCCGCCGCTGGGATGGCGAGAGACATGGTTGTAATCCACATTGCGATGAACACCGCTATAGCGATTGAGACTCTTGTAATCCACATTCCGATTCACCACCGAACGGTTGATGTGGACGTTCCTGTAGCTGTTGTTCACGTAGACGTTGGTAATGTGAACGTTCGTTCGGCTGCGTGCGATCCAGCCGCCCCCCATCCAGCCATGATAAAAAACACGGTGACCACGCCAGTCAAAGTCATGGTTCAACCAGGCGCCAATGGCGAGACCCACACCAAACGAGATGAGGCCCACGGCAATGATGGCTCCCGGGGCTCGCCGGTAATAAACGACTCCCGGGTCGTACACCGGTACGTAGATGTAGCGAGGCTGAGCGGGAACAATCTGCACATAGCCTCCCTCATAGATCACCTGCTGCTGAGGAGTGGTAACCAGGTTGCCTGCGGAACGGGCCATGCGGCGCAGGCGTTGGACCGCCATCATGACATCGGTGGACTGGTCGACGTAGGCTTGTCCCAGCGAGGTGGTCCAATCGATCCTATCGCGCATCATGTAAAGCACGGTCGGGTAATGAGCGACGGCTTTGACGCTGACGTCCCAGGGCTGCGAGTCGATGTAGTTCGGATCGTTGTTGGAGCCCACCCATTGAGCGGCGTCCGGAATCTGATCCACAAAGGTCGACGCCAACAGGACCTGCGCCAGCAACGGGTCCGGGTAGAGCGCAATAGGCGCCACCAGATTGTCGAGTTGCTCCGGTGAAAATTGGACGGCATTCGAGGTGTTTTCTGTCTGCTCGGTCTGCTCGGCCTGCTCGGCCTGCTCGGTTGCGGCCAGCAAGGACGCACCGGGATTTGGCCCCGGCAAAAATAAAGGATCAAACCCTGTAATACAGAAACAAATGACGAGTAATATGGCGAGTGTTTTTCGCACTTTTAATCTCTCCTTCTGGTGAGTCCAAGATAAATGCGCCAGTCGCTCACCTCAGCCGGCACAATCGGTGTTTTCCTCTGGCAGCCCCGGGATTAAATCTGATTCAAAAGTACGATTCGTTGATCTGTCCCCCTGGTTGCTTCCACCCTGTATCAATGCCGCCACCCTTTGTCTTGCAAGAATGGCCTTCTCAAATTCAATGTTCGCCTTTCCAGTTTTTCATCGGGACATTACGGTTGATTGACTTTCAAAGGATAACCAGGCCACGAACCCAGCAGCCTTTTGACCCTCTGCCAGATCCCATGAGTCCTGTTGACAACAGGAAGATCGCCTCCGTCAATAAAACCCAAACCACTCCAAAAACAAAACCCGGACTCCCTACCTCTTAGCACTAAAGATGCCCTCGAACAACAAAAAAGGGGCTTCCCTCCCAAGGCTTAGATGAACTCTCAGGAAAAAAGTATGTCCGGGGTCACATCATCTCAGGCTGGTGTCCAGGCCAAATCGCCGGGTGCCGCAGACATGTGCTCTTTGCGTGTCTGCGAATCACAGCCCAGCGTCGGGCTTCGCCCCTCTGTGAATGACCAGCCACTGGCTCTCCTCCCTATACCGCGGAGTACCGCCCTCACGTCTCTAGCACTCGCAGGCAGGCAAACTACGCATGCCTGCGGCACCCCGTGTCAATCCTCCCTGTGACCTAACCCGAGCCCAGTCCCCACCCCCCGGGGGCCGCAGACATGCGGTCTTTACATGTCTGCGATGGAAGGCCCGTCAAAATTTTCCATCCAAGAAAGCACAGGGTTCGCAACTCCCTGACAAAAAACCCCATCAAACTAAAATATTGGGCGAACAAGATTTGAAAATTCTCCTGCAGGGGTAGACACATGGCCAAAGCAGCCCGAGCGTTGATTCCAGGATCCAAGAAGCAGCTACAAACCAATAGCGCCCCCAGGTTCTGCGCTGGGCTCTTCAAACAAGGCTTCCGGCGTCGGGAAGTGTTTTGGCCGGGATGCTGGCTTTTGCTCCTGCTGATTTACCTGTTCCTTCCAAGCTGGCCGCTGTGGAGCCAACAGAAGCCGAACATCTCCATCGATGTCAAAGGGGTCACCCTGCTCGCCACCGTAAGGGACAAGCATGGACAAATCGTGCGCAATCTCACCCAGGACGATTTCCTCTTAGAACAGGATGGCCATCCGCAAACCATTCGCTATTTCACTCAAGAGACCAACCTTCCCTTGACGCTGGGTCTGCTGGTGGACACCAGCATGAGCCAAAGGCGCGTTCTGGACCAGGAGCGCCGGGCCAGCCAGAGTTTTCTGGATCAAATGCTGCATTCCGACAAGGACATGGCCTTCGTAATTCACTTCGACCGGGAGGTGGAGCTCCTCCAGGATCTCACCTCATCCCGGCAGAAGTTGGAGTCCGCGCTGGGGTTGTTGGAAGTACCCCAGCCGCGCCAGGAAAGTGGAAGCCGTTCACCGGGTTCCGTACCTGGACAGCGTCGAGGTGGAATGAGAGGGGGAGTCGGCACCTTGCTCTATGATGCGGTCCTTCTGGCATCGAATGAACTGATGATGAAGCAGCAGGGCCGCAAAGCGCTCATTATCCTCTCCGATGGGGTAGATATGGGCAGCAAGACATCCTTGGAGCGCGCCATCGAGTCAGCCCAGCGCGCCGACACGCTGGTCTATTCCATCCTGTTCCGCGACGATGAGGCATACAGGCGAGGGGGTGGGTTTGGACTGCCCGGTAGTGGCGGAGGCCTCGGAAGGGTTGGCGGCCCGGGCCGGGGCAGCGGTCGTGGACGGAGATCACCCCAGGAGTCGCGGCCGGATGGAAAGAAGATTCTTGAGCGGATTTCCCAGGAGACAGGCGCCCGTCTCTTTGAAGTCTCCAAGAAGGAGCCCATCGACAAGATCTACAGTCAAATACAGGAGGAACTGCGCAGCCAATACAGCCTCGGCTACACCCCCGACAAGGCCGATTCCGGGCCGGGCTATCACAAGGTTCATCTGACGGCCAAGCAGAAGGATCTGGTTGTGCAGACGAGGGACGGGTATTACGCGGAAAAGTGAGTTCAAAGTCCAAGGTCCAAAGTCCAAAGTCAAATCCTCATAACTCCAGGCCTCTGACTTCTGATCCCTGCTTTATTTTTGCACCACCTTATGTCTGACTAATGAAAGCTGGCAACCGGCCACTGCTTCCCTGACACCCGACAACTTTTTATTAACTTCTTCGACTTTGAACCATGACCCTTGAACTGCTTTTCCCTGGCCCTATCACCTATTGCCTATCCCCTTCTCCCCTGACACCGGACACCTGACACCCGAGATCTTTGTTCCACTCTTCCCAGACCGTGAGTCTATAGAGTCTTCAACGCCTCGGCGAATCCCAGAAAGTAGTCGTGGCTCGGAAAAAGGCTTTCAAAAATAGCAGGGGCCACGCGCAGCACTTCCTCAACCGGGAGGCTGTACTGCATGGAGTTGAATCGCTTGCGATATTCCGTCACCTCCGCTCCCGCATCCTTGTTGTGCAAGATCACTCCCGCCATCAGCTGGGCGAGGTGGTCGAAATCCACTTCTTTCATCCCGAAGCGGGTCATCTCCTGAACGCCCATGCGAATTCCGCTGGGGTGGTAGAAGGTTTCGTCGTCCGGCAGTGCTTGGAAGTTGGTGACGACGTTATTTCGCTCGAGTCGCGACGCGATCTCTTTGCCGTCGCCGAAAGAAGACACGCGGATGACAACCTGGTGAGTGTGCGTGTAGCCGTCCGCTTCGCCCCCTTCGACCGGGATGCCGTGTGCGGCACAGGCCCGGGCGAAGGCCTGTGCATTCGCAACCACCTGCGCCTGGTAGGCATCTTTGAAATGGTTCATCTCCAGGGTGGCAGCGAACATGGCGAGCTGGCTGCCCAGGTGGTGATTGCTCGTGGAACCGGGAAACGCACGGCCGTTGACTTCCGTCCAGAGCTTTCGCAGTGGCGACGCTTTCTCGATATTAGACGCGATGATTCCGCGCTGAGGGCCATGGAAAGTCTTGTGGGTGGATCCGGTGACAATGTCAGCCCCTTCTGCAAACGGTTCTTGAAAGGCCGGGCCCAGAATACCCAGGACGTGGGCGCCGTCGTACATGACGATGGGGTGATACCCGGCCGTGGCGTTGACAAATTGACGCACCGCACGCACGGGCTCGGGGTGCAGAAACATGCTCTTTCCAAAGATCACGAGCGGAGGCCGATGCTTGTCCAGAAGGTGGACCGTCTTCTCCGGGTCTGTCTTGTATGGGTTTTTTTCATCCAGTGGAAAGTTGATGATCTCGCCTTCCACAAAGTTGAAGAGAGCTCCAAACGGCTGAGCGCTCAGATGACCTCCATAATTCAGGTTGTTGTTCATAACGCTGGGCAGGCGTCCGCCGGCATTGAGGGAAGCGAAACCTTCCGGCTTGGAGGCCAGAAATCGAACGGTCGCCTTGAAGACGATTTCGTTGGCCATCTGGCCGCTGACGGGCCGTGTTTCCACCTCGCTGGCGTGAATGAATTTGCCGTACTCCGCCTTCAGACGTTCTTCAACTTCGAAGATGAAATCCGTGCCCTGGTAGTAGTAAATCTGGTCCCCCTTCAGGGCCCCAGAGCCCGTCAGCGATTCCAGTTCCTTCTTCAACGCGGTCTTGTGCTCGGCATAGCGCCCCGAGGGGTCGCTGATTTCGCAGAGCTTGACCAGGAGCGAAGGGGTGTTTTCCGAAGGGATGAGATTGAAGCAACGTCTCTGTCGCCAGAGGTTGTTTTCCACAACCTTTCGCGCCAGTTCACCAAGATTCTTTTCCAATGAATTCATATGAGACCCCCGTTTAAACGTGAATTTCGAATTTCAAGCGGTGGAGCAGAAAGGGATTTCGAGCGT
>JBAVHJ010000197.1:0-14098 GCA_049685715.1 Terriglobia bacterium
GAAACTGAGAATCTGCTCTCTTTGGGTCAGCGCAATCTCCCTGATAGTGGCATCGGCCTCCCTGGCCCAGGTCCCTCGCTTCACGAGTGCCCACGTGGAAAATCTATCCGCCAAGGCCGGCTTGGAACGCGAATTTCGAGCGCTCCTCAGCCGGCAGGCTGAACCAGCATGGGCGGGTTACACTGTCCCCATGATTGCAGGCGGGGGGATGAAGTGTTGTTATGAATCCAGCTCGGAATTCATCACGCCCGGGGCATGTGGCCGGTGTCAGCTTGAGGACCACCAGGGGAATGTCAACATGCAGACGAACCCTACCAAGAGCATTAAGTTGGAATCACCAGAACTTTTAGTCGTTCTGTTTCGTCTAAAGGACAAGACCGTTCAAAGGATTCGATTTTTCTCTCAGGAGTGTGAGCTGGACACCGGCGGATTGCCTGTTTACTGGTTGACGGATGTTTCGTCTCCTGAAAGCGTTGCGTGGCTCTCCTCTTTTGCAATAGCCCAGCTCTCCAAGGAGGAGGAGCAATCAAAGCATCTTCGGAATTCAGCGGTTGCCGCCATCGCACTCCACGCCGGGGAGGCGTCAGATAAGGCACTCGGCGGATTTGTCGCACCCAATCAGCCGGAGGCACTCCGAAGAGACGCTGTGTTTTGGCTGGGGAGCGCCCGAGGAAAGTCCGGCTACCATGTGCTTCGACGCATTGTCCGAGAAGATCCCAGTGAGAAGGTCCGGGAGCACGCCGTGTTTGCGTTGTCCATCAGCAAGGAGCCTCAAGCCGTGGACACCATGATCGAAGTGGCGCACCAGGATGCCAGCTCTCATGTCCGCGGTCAGGCGTTGTTTTGGCTGGCGCAGAAGGCGGGCCGGAGGGCGGTCGACACCATCACCGAGGCGATTGAGAAAGACCCTGAAACCGATGTGAAACGCCGCGCGGTTTTTGCCCTAAGCCAGCTTCCCAAGGATGAGGGGGTGACAAAGCTGATTGAAGTCGCCCGGACGAATCACAACCCGGCGGTCCGCAAACAGGCTATTTTCTGGCTGGGCCAGTCGAAGGATCCGCGGGCACTGGCGTTCTTCGAGGAAGTTTTGTTGCATTGAGGGAACAGGTATCAGGTGCCAGGTATCGGGTGTCAGGGTGTGGAATTCTGGAAATCCTTGGGAAGCTGATACCGAAGTCGGAAGCCAGAGGTCAGAAGTCAGAGAATCAGAATCGGCTTCTTGTCATCTTCCTGACACCCGGCACCTGACACCCGGCACCTTCGAGAGATACCATGGAAACTCTTCTCCACGACCTCCGTTTCGGCATTCGCGTGCTGCTCAAGAGCCCGGGATTCACAGCCATTGCTGTGATCACGCTCGCCCTCGGCATCGGCGCCAATTGCGCCATTTTTAGTGTCGTCAACGCGATGCTCATCCAATCTCTCCCCTTTCGAGATCCGGATCGATTGATGTGGGTCTGGGATGTTCAACCCCAACTTGAGCAGGCGCCGGCCTCCTATCCGGAGTTTGTGGACTGGCGGAACATGAACCAGGTCTTCGAAGAAATGGCCGCAGGCCGGGGGGCCAATTTTAATCTGACCGGAACCGGTGATCCCGAGCGCCTCCCGGGTTACAGTGTGACCGCCAATTTCTTCCAGATGGTGGGAATCAATCCGGAGCTGGGGCGTTCGTTCCTTCCGGAAGAGGACAAGCCGGGCAACGACCAGGTCGTCCTCCTCAGCACCAGTCTTTGGAGGCGTCGGTTTGGGAGCGATCCCGCAATCCTGGGAAAGACGATTAGCCTTAACGGGAAGAGCTACAACGTAATCGGGGTAATTCCTCCCGTGCCCGCCCTGTTGACCTCGGCCGAGGTATTCACACCGATGGGACTGGATGTGACCAAGACTAACCGCGGTCTTCACTTTCTCAATGTCTTGGCGCGTCTCCGGCGGGGCACGAGTATGTCACAGGCCCAAGCGAACATGGGTACCGTCGCCGCGCAATTGAAAAAGCAATACTCGACCGACCATGACATTCGCGTTGCACGGTTGCGCGATGTCCTGGTGGGCGATGTGCGACGCCTTTTGCTGGTTCTGTTTGCCACGGTCGGATTTGTTCTGTTCATCGCCTGTACCAACGTGGCAAACCTGCAACTGGCCCGTGCCAATGCCAGGCAAAAGGAGTTGTCCATTCGAATGGCCTTGGGCGCTAGCCGGTGGCGCGTGGTTCGCCAATGGCTGACCGAAAGTGCCCTGCTGGCCCTGGTCGGCGGAAGTCTAGGCGTCCTGCTGGCATACTGGGGAGTTCGCTCTTTTACAACGCTCCGGATCAGGGGAGTTCCAACATTGAATCATGTCGGCCTCGATGGAACCGTGCTGGTTTTTACCCTGGGCCTCTCGCTGCTGGCTGGATTTCTCTTTGGATTGATGCCGGCCCTTCATTCATCAAAGCCCAACTTGAGCAATTCACTCAAGGAAGGAACCCGCGGGTCAAGTCTGGGATCCGGCCACCGGTCGACCCGAAGCTTGCTCATGGTCAACGAAGTGGCGATGGCCCTGGTTTTGCTGGTCTGCGCCGGTTTGATGATCAGAAGCTTCCAGCGCCTGATGCGGGTGCAGCCCGGTTTTAATCCGGAAAATGTACTGACCCTTCGGGTGAACTTGCCGGTTTCGAAATATAGCGACGATCAGAAGCAATCGAGTTTTTACCATCAAGTCCTCGAGCGCATTGAGATGCTTCCTGGGGTTGTCTCGGCCGGCCTCATCAACAACCTTCCGTTGGGTGGCGGCGACACGAATGGTGACTTCCAGATCGAAGGCGCCACTCCCTGGCCGGCCAACGAGGGGCCGATGACCGAGGATTATGTGACGAGCCCCAACTATTTCCAGGCCATGCGGATCCCCCTGCTTAAAGGGCGTCCTTTCACCGATCGGGACATTTTCGGAGCTCCGAACGTGTCCGTCATCAACGAGGCATTTGCGCGACGCGTCTGGCCCAACCAGGATCCTCTGGGCAAACGAATTCAAATCGGATGGCCCACCAGCAACTGGCTGACGATTGTGGGGGTGGTGGGAGATGTGAAGCACGAAGGGCTGGATCAGGCGCCCATGCTGCAAGCTTACGTCCCCTATCTCCAGGGGCTCGAGCCGGCGATGACCCTCGTCGTTCGTACTCAAACCAATCCCTTGAATCTCGTGAATGATGTGAGGAATCAAATCCTGGCAGTCGACAAGGACCAGCCCGTTTTCAACGTCAAGCCGCTGGCCGAGGTCCGGTCAGAGTCCGTTCTCCAAAAGCGATTGACCATGATCATGCTGGCACTCTTCGCGGCGGTGGCGCTAATTCTTGCTTGCGTGGGAATCTACGGAGTGGTTTCGTACTCGGCCGGCCAGCGCACACATGAAATCGGTATCCGCATGGCCCTGGGAGCTGGACAAGGCAATGTCCTTGGGCTGATCATCAGACAAGGGATGCTCCTTGTCACGATTGGAATTCTAATCGGGGCAGCAGCTTCCTTTCTGCTGACGCGATTCATTCGAAGCCTGCTGTTTGGCGTGAGCGCTACGGATCCCCTCATTTTCTCCGCCATTTCCCTGCTCCTGGCCATCGTTGCATTGTTCGCCTGCTACATTCCAGCCCGACGCGCCACCCGGGTCGATCCGGTGGTCGCGTTGAGGTGTGAGTAGGGGAAAGGTGGCGGGTTTCGGGTGTCGGGTGCCAGGTGTCAGTAGAACATGGCCCGAGTCAAGTCGTCTATTAGAGCGACTGAGCCCACAACGCCTAACCACGGGTGGACGACGCAGGTCCGGAGCCCTCCCTGAGTACTCTCAGATTTGAACTACAGCCCGTCAGATTCTCGCCTTCTTGAGACTTCTACACAGTCCGGCCAGCATCCGTCCCCCCTCCGCAGTTAGGCTGAGCAGTGGCTTCAAGGATTCAGCCGACAAATAAGAAAGTCGGGATACCAATAGTAAATGGGTTTCCAATTCCATCAGGGAACCATTTGCCATCGAGAGATGATGTAGATAGTCCCCCAAGTGTTCCCGCCCGTGCCCTTCTGCGATGTTCGCGGGGACAGAAACAGCCGAACGCTGAATCTGACACACTAAGCCATACCCCTCACTTCTTGGCAAGAATTGAGTTAACTTATAGCTCTCGACGACGAGGTCCATTGCCTTTTGCCAGACCACGAGGTCCCGATAACTGAGAGTGGACATAAGCGCCTTCATTTCCGGGGGAAGGAGTTGATACCAACCTATTATGACTTCAGACAATACAACAATTCTGTAATTCTGCCACCCAATAACTGAGACCAGGCACCCGCCTCTTTCCTCTAGCGTCTCCTAGTTGCGCCCTGGCACCTGACACCCGACACCTGACACCCGAGGCTCCACCAGATGCAAATTTTGGTTGCAGCGACCGTCTTGGCCATGCATCATGTAAAGCCTATGCGAATTGGAATACTGGCACCGATTTCAAAACGGATCCCTCCCCGGCAGGTTGGGCCGTGGGAACGCATGATTTCTCTCCTCACGGAGGGATTGGTTGGGTACGGGCTGGAGGTGACTCTGTTCGCGACCGCTGATTCCGTCACCCGCGCCAAGCTCAACGGCGTGTGCCCTCATCCCTATTCTGAAGATGCCAGCCTTGACCCACAGGTGTGGGAAACCCTGCACATGGCTGCTGCCTTTGAGCGGGCGTCGGAGTTTGATCTCATTCACAATTTTCTCGGTTTCAAGCCCCTGGGTTACTGCGACTTGGTCAAGACTCCGATCCTGACCACGCTCCACCGTTCTCCGTCCAAACAGACTCTTCCGGTCTATGAAAAATACAATGGCCGTACCCATTACGTAGCGGTCAGCAAGGCGGATTTAAAACCCCAGCTCAATTACATCGCCACCATCTATCACGGCATCGCCCCGGAGGATTACACCTTCCAGCGGGAACCCGGCGATTATCTCCTGTGTTTCGGGCGCATCCATCCTGAAAAAGGGACCTCGGAGGCGATCCAGGTGGCCCGGCGAACGCGGCAACGGTTGATCCTCGCCGGCGTGATTGACGACATGGAGTATTTCAAGCAGGAGATTGCCCCCCACATTGACGGAGAACATATTCAATATCTCGGCGCCGTGGGACCCGATCGCCGAAACGAACTGCTCGGAGGGGCTTGCGCCCTGCTTTACTTGATCAACTTCGACGAGCCCTACGGGTTCACCGTGATTGAGGCAATGGCTTGTGGGACCCCGGTCATCGCCACGGGGCGGGGCTCGATCCCTGAATTGCTCCTCCATGAGGAAACCGGCTTCATCGTCAACTCCATCCACGAGGCGGCAGCCGCCCTCGAATCGGTCCGCAAGTTGGATCGCGAGCAGGTCCGCATCCATGTCGAGCAGAATTTCAGCCGCGACCGGATGGTCGATGATTACATCCGTGTATACATGGAACTTGTAAACACGGGGGAAGGCAAGGCACCTCGGGTACGGGCCAAAGAAACGGTGGAGGAGGAAAATCCTGTCACGAAACAAGTCGAACCTGTCACTGTTCCACCCGTAGTGCCCAGGGAATCAGCGGTAATCAGGAAAAAGTCATCGCCCCAGGACCCGCCCTCTTGGGGAACCTCCACCGTGGTCGAAGAAGGCGCCGGTTACAAAGTGAAACGTATCGAACTCCTCCCCGGCAAGCGATTAAGTTACCAGAAGCATTCCCAACGGTCCGAGCAGTGGACCATCATCCAAGGTCTTGGAAAAGTGACGATCGATGGAGATGAGCGGCTGGTTCGCGTGGGCCAGAAGATCAACGTTCCCATGGGGGCAGCCCACGGCATGGAAAACTTCGGAGAAGACATATTGATCTTTGTTGAAACCCAGCGGGGCGCCGACTTGGGTGAAGATGATATGGAGCAACAGGAAGATGACTATGAGAAGGCTCCGGAGGTGGAGTGAGGATCTGTTTGATTTTGAATCTCAGATTTCAGATTCCGGAATAATGCGCTAAAGGACGGGTGAGGACTGCCGAGTCCGCCGCGAGCCGTTAAGCCCGTCATCTCTCCTCGCACCGGGATTCTCTATGCCCTTCATAATAGTCAATGGAGCCCGTTTGTACTACGAGCAGGACGGGACGGGGCCGGAGACGATTGTCTTCGCTCATGGCCTGCTCATGAGTGGTCGGATGTTCGACCCGCAGGTCGATGCGCTGAAGGATCGCTATCGATGCATTACCCTGGATTTCCGGGGTCAGGGCCAAAGTGAAGTCACTCCGGGAGGGTACGACATGGACACCCTCACCGGCGACGCGGCTGGCCTCATCCGGGAGCTGGGGTGCGCGCCTTGCCATTTCGTGGGACTTTCGATGGGCGGCTTCGTCGGAATGCGTCTGGCGATTCATTCTCCTGATCTCATCAAGTCATTGATGCTTCTTGAGACGACGGCTGACCCCGAACCCCCGGAAAATGTGGGGAGGTATCACAGGATGAATTTCGTGGCGAGATGGTTCAGTCTCTCGCTCGTCGCGGCGCCGGTCATGAAGATCCTGTTCGGGAAGAAATTTCTGAACGACCCTTCCCGCGCCGGGTTCCGCGCAGACCTTCGCCGCCGTATTCTCAGCAACCATCGCGTGGGCATCTCGCGGGCCGTATTGGGGGTCATCACCCGGCAGGGCGTGTATGACCAACTGGATCAGATCAGAGTCCCGACTCTCATCGTGGTGGGTGATCAGGATGTTGCGACGGAGCCCGCCAAGGCGGAACGAATTCACGCCCGCATCCGCGGCTCGACGCTTCGAATCATCCCGGGCGCAGGTCACAGCTCGAGCATTGAGGAACCCGAGGCCGTAAATGCCGTCATCGTGGAGTTCCTCAGGGATCTCCATTAAGCCTCGACCCAACACGCTTGCCATCTGTGTTGATCCTGACCGCATGGCCCGGCTCAATTACGATACTGATAAAAATGAAAGAGAACGGGATATGACAAATCCTTGGGGCCGGCTGAACCGACTCTTCCTGTTTGTGCTTACATTTTTCCTGCTGTGGATCCTCTGGGTCCTTTTTCTGATTCACTTCCCTCATCCCCTCAATCATTGGGTCATTCGCGCCGCTGTGCGGATATTGATCTGGGTGGGATTGGCCGTTGCCTACATCCGATTTGTCGAGAGACAAAATGTGTTCAGTTACCTCAGGTTAAAGGTCCATGCCGGGCGGGGAATCGCCTGGGGATTGATGGTGTCGGCCGTTATTAGCGGACCCATTATTTTTTATCGAGTTTACCTCATGGGAGGGCATTTCCATTTGCCCCATGACATTGCGACATGGATGAACCCGATACTCACAGCCCCTATCGCGGAGGAGATTGTGTTTCGCGGGGTAATCTTCCGGAAACTGGAAGAGGCGGTGGGCGGCTTGAGGGCTCTGCTCACGAGCGCCCTGCTGTTTGCTCTCATCCACTTTCCTTATTGGTACTTGTCAGGTGACAAGGCGGGCAAAGCGCTGCTGATGGTTGAGGGGACCATGTTAGTGTACGGATTGGTTTTTGCAGGGTTGGTGTGGATGACCCGGTCCTTGTGGGCGCCGATGACCTATCATGTCGCGAACAACCTCGTGTCCATATCGCTGGGTGTCTGATCACCTGACTTCGGTAACAGGCATCCCAACATTCCCCGATCCAGCACCCCTGACACCCAACACCTGACACCTCTTCCCTACTCCTGTCTCAAGGCGATCACCGGATCGATCTTCGCTGCCCGGCGCGCAGGGACGAGGCACGCAATAATTCCGACCAGGGCGAGAACCCCGGTCACCAGACCCAGAACGACGGGGTTCAATGGCCGCACGCCATAAAGCACGCTCTGCACGTACCGTCCCAGGACTGCTGTCCCTGCAAACCCCAGGGCGAAGCCAATCAGAAGAATGAAAATTCCTTCATGGAGAATCAGCTTGAAGATTCTCTCGGTCGTCCCTCCCAGTGCCATGCGAATCCCGATCTCTTTCGTGCGCAAGGTGACGGTATACGCGAGCATGCCATAAATCCCGACCGCTGCCAGCAACAGCGCGACGAGACCGAATCCCATCGACAGCAGCATGGGCGACTTGCGGGTAATCAGGGATTCCTCAAGACGTTCAACCATGGTATGCACGTCGTAAATCGGAATCTCAGCATCCAGTCCGAAGATGGCATTGCGGACCGCGGAGATCAGGCTGTTGGGGTTCCCCGCAGTGAGGATCGCGAAGGTCATCACCGATCGCGGGGCTTGTGCATCGGGGAAGAAGTAAGCACCCACGCGTTCATCCGGATCAACCAGGGCACGCAGTTTGGTGCTCTTCACGACTCCCACCACGGTGAACCACTGGACATTCTTACTGGGCTGAACGAGGTCCTCGGCTTTCGAGGGTTGCCACATCCGCTTGCCGACGGGACTGCCGTTGGGCCAAAACTTGTGGGCCAGCCGGTCGTCAACGATGACGACGCGAGAGGATTTTTCATTGTCCCTCTCGTCGAAGTAGCGCCCGTCTAGCAAAGGTATCCGCATCGCCTCGAAGTAACCGGGCGTCACCTCGATCTGGCTGGGGGAGACCAACGACTCGCCGGGCTTCATGGAATAACCCTCGGCCAGGATCACACTGTCGTTGGAGTTATCTCCAAATGGTATCGAATCGGTGGCGCCGGCCGCTGACACCCCCGGCAACGCCCGTATCTTTTCGAGCGCCTGACTGGTGAATGCCCGAAGCTGGTTATCGTCTTTGTATCGCGCCTTCGGCATTCCAATTGATGCGGTCAACACTCCTTGAGGAACAAAGCCGGGTTTGACGGCGAGCACTTGCCGGAAGCTGGCAAGAAGCAGGCCCGCGCCAGCGAGTAGGAGGAGCGCGAAGGCCACCTGCGTTATCACCAATGTCTTGCGTAGAAGGCGGGCCCCGCGACTGCTCGTTCCTGTACGGCCTTCGCCCCGGAAAAGTGTATTCAGGTCCGCTCGGAAAGCATGGGCAATGGGAATGACGCCAACCGCGAGTCCGACCAGAAGGGTCAAACCAAAGATGTAGAGCACTACCCTCCCGTCCATAGTGATCTCGCTCCCCCGGGGAATACGATTGAGTCCCAGGGTGGCAAAAACGCGCAGTGCCCAGTACCCTAAAGTCAATCCGAACAGCGCGCTGATCGTGGTCAATAGCACACTTTCGGTCATCAGTTGTCGCGCCACACGCCAGGGTCCCGCCCCTATGGCAAAGCGCGTCGCGAGTTCTTTCACGCGGGCGCTGGATCGTGACAGAGCGAGATTGGCAATGTTGACGGCCCCGATCAGAAGCACAAAGAGCACGCCGCCCCAGAGCAGGAAGAGGGTACTCTTGATGTCCCCCACGACGTCGTCCCGAAGCGGCACGACCACGGTGTGGAACCCGGCGTTAATGAGAAGTTGTTTGAACTCAGGAAAGCGATCGAGGTTCGCGGTGTTCAGGGCATTGACCTGGGCTTGGGCCTGTTCGAGGGTCGCCCCGGGCTTCAAACGACCGACCATGTCCCAACTATTGCTGTGCCGCCCCTCTTTCACCTCAGCCGTAAAAGCCAGCGGCCTCCACAGACGAACTTCAGGATCTAAATACCGGAAGTCCTTCGGCATGACGCCCACGATGGTGAAGGGATTGCCAAAAATCCGAAGATCCTTCCCTAGGATGGATCGGTCGCCACCATAGAGTTCCTGCCACAAGGGATAACTCAGGATGACCCGGCGCTCGTTGCCGATCTCGCCCTCTTCGGGCACAAAGATACGGCCCAGCATCGGCTTCGAACGCAACAACCGGAAGAACGACGGGGTCACGTTCTGGCACTTGGCCCGTTGGACCGAGCCCTTTTCACCCAGAGTCACCCCGGAATCGTTGTACATGGCGATTTCTTCAAACACGGTGACATCGCGGAGCCGATCATAGTAGTCGGCCGCCCCGTTGCTCGATTTCTTCACGCCCACATTGGGATAGCTGTTGTAGAGGAACAGGAGGCGATCCGATTCCACGACCGGGAGCGGTTTCAATATCACCGACTGAATGACACTGAAGATGGCCGCATTGGCCGCGATGCACAAGGTCAACGTGGCAATGGCCGTAATCGCGAAGCCCTTGTCCTTCCATAACAGCCTCGCTCCAAACCTGATGTCTTGAAGAAGGGATTCCATCGTTTATGGCAGTCCTTTCCACTTGGAATTTACGATGGTCGGAAGCGACCACTTCTCTCAAAAAAGATATACGATTAATCCACTTCTTGTCTTATACGTCAAAACCTGCCCTCTGGTTCCCCGAAAAGTGTCCTGATCAGTTTTGGAATCTCCCACTCTGACACCCGACACCTGGCACCCGACACCTTTTACGAACGCTTCCCTCTTGAATTCGCCCTGTGCAAGCTCTACACTTCCACCTGGCCAGCTACTGAAAACAAGGCCCTTATCTTCACACTTTTCATTTCACGGACAACCTCGGTTGTCACTCAATCGCCTCTCAGGGAGGGGCCGACCGATGAAGATTACGGAGATGCGACCCCACCACGTCATCAAGTCCCATCCGTTAGATAAAAAAGGAGGTCTTGTGAAATCAAAAATCATCAAGTTGTTGTTCCCCCTCTTGCTTTTGGTTGTGTGGGCCAGTAAGACTTCCGCAACGCTCTACTGCAATCGATCTTACACACAACTCACACAAAACCCCGGCCGACCTTACAATGCCGTGGGCTTCCTTAACAACGGGTGCACGGCCTTCCTCATTGACTCCAACCACATTGTCGCGGCGGCGCATTGTTTCGAGGACACCTCCACGGGCGCCTGGCAAACGGGTCTTCGGTTCTACCCAAACTTTCACCCGGACCGTGTTGTGGCCGACGAGAAACACGTTCCACGGGGCGACGTGACGCATGCGGTGGTCGGCTCCCGCGCCGGCGAATCGGTCCTGGGCACGGGAATGGACTGGGGCATCGCACGGATTGACAACTGGAAGGACACGACCGGACTTGATTTGACCCCGCTGGCGCTGGCCCCCTCTTTACCGTCTCTGGGCACAGCGCTCGAGAATCCCGCTTACACACGCCATCACTTTCCCTACAACGACAGCGACTCCGTAACGTGGGACAACATGCAGTGGGACACGACGAACTGCGGCTGGGTGGGCAGCAATCATGGCATGTGGGCGATCCAAATGCACACGGCACCTATTTTTGACGGTATGAACCGCGATATGGTGGGCTGCAATTCCCGCTGGGCGGCGGGCATGATCCACGCGAATTGCTCTCTTACGAGTGTCCCCAATGATGTCGTGATTCATGACTGCGATACGGTCGGGGGCTCGTCGGGATCCCCCATCATTTTCAAGAACGCCCAGGGCAAATGGAGCGTTATCGGAGTCGGGCACGGCGGAGGACCCGCCGACTTCTCCCAGCTGGCTCCGGTGTGCACCAACGACACCCCGGATCACCAGGACAATGGCGGAGCCAGCGTGGAGCGGTTCCGGGACGCCCCCCGGTTCGCCTCAAATATCGCCGTCCATCGCCGTCCCGATAATGCGTCGGCAACAGCGGTCTTCGCGGTCGACAGCGACTTGAACCAGTTAGTCTACCGAGCGCGTTCAGGTTCCACCCCCACCTACAACAGCAGTTTCGGCTTCTGGAAGAGCCTCGACACTCCTCTCCAAGGGGTGAAACTCACAAAGGTTGCAGCCTGTTCCGTTGACGCCGCTGCTAGACCCCAAGTTTTCGTCGTGATAAACAACCAGAGAATCTTTACTCGATGGGTTCTCTCAAATGGGGGCTGGAGCTTGTGGACCGACTTTGGCCTCCAGGGAATCGCCAACACTGTGGTCGACATCGATACTTCCACCGATATGCAGGGCCGATGCCTTCTCTTCGTAACCACTGAAGGAGGGGCCTTCGTTCGGGCAAAGATCTCCGATTCGACCTGGGGCGGCTGGTTCACCGTGGCCAACGGGACGTTCAGGTCGATCACTGCCCTCAACTACAACGGAGTCGTATGGGCGGCCATGGTGGATACCTCGGGTGAGATCTGGAGAACTTCCCTGGGGCAGGCGGGATGGACCACGCCCATAAAGCTCACCCGTCCTCCGGGAGTCAGTGCGTGGCGCGACATCGACATGACCTGGGACGAGGCCGCCCGTGGCTTCATGCTTGCTCTTCCTACCAGTGGCGGGAACAAGTTGTGGTTCACGCCGATGTACGGCAATCAAGCCTGGTCCGAGTGGCGGTTCTTCGACACCCACTTATGGGCACCGGGCGCCACCCCACAGAATGCTCCGAACCTTCAGAGCATTACGGCCTCGCGGTGGATGGAGGATCCCTCCGGCACCACCTCGCCGGTCATCTTTGTCACCGATGACAACGGCAACGTGTACTTCATTGAATACGGGCGCGTCGGCACGCCCGGATGGATACTTGACTGGAAGTCCTTCTACCACGAGACCATTCCGTACTAAGGATTACAGTTGGCTTCTCTCGGGGTAAATAGGAGCTTAAGAAAGGGAAAAACGACGGTCATATAATCGCAAGGATTCAGGGTCAGCGGCGGCCAAATGCAAAAAGCGAAAACGCGACCCCATGAATTCCTTTTCTGGAGAGAAGCAACCAGTGCAGGAGATTCGATAATGAGAGTCGCCACAGTCTTATCATTGGTGCTCACCATTTCTTTGGGCTTTCAAGTCGGCTGCTCGCACCGAACCGAACCGCAGGTTGTTCCACCAGGCTTCAAATACCCTGCAATAGGTGTGCAAGTCGCACTCCCAGACCCACTGCTCGCCCGTCGAGTTGCTGGGAGGGTGCTGGATCCGAATGGTGATCCTGTCAAGAAAGCTCTCGTGGAGCTAACCAAACCGAATTGGGAAGCGCGCATTACGGCGAGGTTTACTGACGACCATGGGCGATTTGACTTCCCGAACCTCGCGCTCGGGGAGTACCCGGTTAGAGTCACAAAACCTGGGTTTGCACCGCTGTTGGCAATGATCAAGGTATCGAAATCGGGGCCAAGAGGCGTGGAGCTGACGATGCACTTGGCCACTTGACTAGAAGTTCACCGGCAAAGAACGCGATTCCGAATCAAGCCTCGATTACTTCGGGCCCCCAAGAACGGCGTCACATCTTCGCATTCTTCATTTCGCGGACGGCACCGGTTCTCACTCAGTGCCTCTCGGACAGAGGCCGCCAAATGCAAAATGCGAAGACACGATACAGTCAATAGCACCCATCGTATAGAATGCGATGAATGCGCCATCTGATCCTAATATCTTAGGCTGGCACCGTTCAGCGATACGCTTCACGGCGATGGGCGATTTTCACGATAACAACCGACTGCTCGTCAACGTCTATTTCGTAAAGGATCCGGTGGTCCTCTTGACGCAGGCGGTATTTCTCGAGGCCCGAGAGCTTTTCGGGCCCGAACGGACGCGGTTCGGCAGCCAGGCCCTGAATGCGCTTCACAACTTGCCGCCGGATTTTCAGCGGAAGGGTTTCCAGTTCTTTGACGGCGGATGGCTTGATGAGGAGTTTATAGTTTGCCACGGCGCTTGAGGTCCTTGAGCACCCCCTCGAAAGCAAGGTTGGGCTCTCTGGCGCGCGCATCGAAAGCAACAAGATCCTCGGCATCTTCGATGAGGCTGCGGCGGACTGCAGCGTTGACCAGTTCAGATAGACTCCGGTCGGTCTCTGCGGCCTTCACACGAAGGGCCCGATGGAGGCTCGGATCCAGATACACAGTGGCACGTTTCAGTTCACTCATGAAGGATTTCTGACACTGTAACGTTTTAGTGTCAAGACGTCTCCGTCTACGACCGGCACCGCTTGATTCGTGCTGCCGGCCGATCCTCCAAAGAGCTGGCGGACTGCGAAGCCTCAGCCGAGGTGACCCGACTATGCGGAGGGACATAGGATTGTGAGCAGATATTCCTCTGGCGATTCATTAAGGGTATCACCCCCCTGGCTCGTTTGGGGAGCGGTGGCCCTCATCCTGTCCCTGCGTATTGCCCTGACCCGGTTTAATTCTCAGGCGAACCCTGCGCCGACGACAGAAAGGCCACCAATCTATGCTCATGATCCGAATGATGCCTGGAATCGTATTTTCTTCTGTCTGTTCACACGGACTGTCAAAACTCGC
>JBAVHJ010000198.1:0-3614 GCA_049685715.1 Terriglobia bacterium
TTTCCGCCTTCTTCAAGGACGATCACACTCAATCCAGCTTCGACCAGATCCTTTGCAAGGACACTTCCTGCGGCGCCACTGCCAATGAGGCACACATCGGCAGAATCCGTGAAGCCATCTTTTACAGTTTGGGGATCGAGATACATAGCATTAAGCAAATTCCAAATTCCAATCCGCCGCGTTTGTCTTCATTATCTTCAGTGGAATTTGGAATCTATTTGGAATTTGGACTCTGGATTTTGGAATTTAGGGTCTTTATCCATACGGTCCATCATATCCAATGGCCTTCCAGGAGCCCTCCTGCCCATAGTACCCCGCCATGGAGAGCCGTCGGAGGGCTTGGAAGCCGGTACGCCGAAACTCGAAGCGGCTTGTTGCCCAGGCCCGCAGGACCTCATCGCGTTGGGCAGGAGTAAGAGAGGTAAAGCGCGCCGGTTTGAAATCGAACACCAGAGGCGACCATTCGAACACATCGAGCAACTGCGCGACCTGCTCCGCGATGCCGCGGTCCATCGTCGAGAGATACACATCGAGATGAGCGGCTACCTTTAAGTCCGTCGAGCCGGGCAAACCGTCAGCCGCAGGAACCATCCGGTCGCAAATCGTTTGCAGGACACGGAATTGTTTGGGGGTTAATATCCGAAGGCCGGCGTTGGTGGCGGATACCCTGATCGCCCGAGGGGAGGTGGAGAAAGCAACGCGCGCAAAACTCAATGCCACTAAACCCAGCGCTGTCTTTTTCAAAAATCTGCGGCGCGAGAGATCATCGGATACTAGGAATGGTTTTTCACATCCGTTTGGGATCATGGTTGAACGTACCCGTGATGCGCTTGAGCGTGGACACCCGATTCGATCGTGGAAGAACTAAATGAACAAAAACCGCCACCGAAGAATCCATACTACCGGAGGTGATTTGGATGCGTCAAGAACCGGGGCGAGTCCTCATCGTGGCGCATCCGTAAAACCTCTTGACACTTGCCTTAACGATTCAATATATTAGCGTTGCACGGTTCGAAAATCGACTGAACTATAGCCCCGACAAAGATTTAGCGCCAAGCAGTCATCGCTCCCCAGCCCGCCGCACCTGGCGGCCTAAGATTGCGAGTTCTGATCGCTGTCTTGCTGCAGACTAAAGTGTCTTAATCAGGGATTGCTCACGGTAGGTATTGGAAACATCCTCGGAGGCTTGTGATGGTTTGTTTCCTTGCTAATATTTCCGGGCATTGCCGGCGGAGTTCCCCTGACAGGTGGTATCTGGATTACAAACGCTGCAATTCGGGTTGCGCCCATCTCACTCCCACCCTTGGAAACCGCATGGATTCGCCTTTTGGAGGAAGCTCATGAACGGCAAAACACAAAGAATATTCCATCTATGCCTGGCTGCGATTTTTTTATTTTCAAGTGTTTCTCTCGTTTTTGCGTCGGGTTTTACGATCTACGAACAAAGTGTTCGTGCCATCGGGCGGGGAGGTGCTTTCGCAGCGACAGCGGACGATGCGACCGCAATTTTTTACAACCCCGCGGGAATCGGACAATTGAAGGGGACGCATTTTTCATCCGGCCTGAGTGTGATCAATCCCGCTCTGGTGCGGTTTCACCCCGACCCGGCGCTGCCCGGTCCCACCGAGCGGTTTTTCCACACCACCCTGCTGACCCCGGATCGTGGATTTGATGGCGAGATTTCCAACAATGCTTTTTTTCCTGCAGCCATGTATCTGACGCAGTCCATCAAAAATCGTGTGACTCTCGGTTACGGCATCTATTTTCCCTTCGCCCTTCAGACCGACTTCACCAATTTCCGGAACGACGCGCAGCCGGTGGTGCTGATTCAGAACGGGCAAAAATTCAGTTACCGGTATCCAGGCCGTTTTGCAAGCACTCGCGCGATTCTCAATGTCACCATGCACAATCCCACCATGGGAATTGAAGTCACGCCCAATGTCTACCTGGGGTTTGGTTTTGACGTCGCGCATGCGGATGTCACCCTCGAGCAGAGCTTTCTCCAACCGGACGATCCCGGCACGCTGGCTCTGGGAGGGGCTTTTGCGCAACAGTTGTTTCCCCAGGATTTCGCGACCAATCCTGCCGCGGCAGCGCGAGCGGTCGTTGCGCTTCTTCCAGAGGGCCGTGCGAGGTTGACAGGCGAAGCCACCGACGTGGGTGGCAACGCGGGCATCCTGGTCAAGATTCCGCGTTACAACACCAACCTCGCCTTCAGTTATCGCTCCCCCATTACGCTCCACATTAATGGAAAATCGAATTTTGGTTTTGCTCCCGCGACCCCTATTACTCCCTTCATCGGCGGAACCCTGGCTCAGTTGTTTCCGGCGGAGGTCGCAGCGAGTGCTGTTTTGAAGCTTCCACCCACCTACATCTTCGGAATTTCCAACCATTCATTGAAGAACACGGAGTTGGCTTTTGACTTTGTGATGCAGGACTATCGCACGGTAAAGAATTTCCCAATCAACTTCGGGACGCATACCCTGGCGTTACAGGACCGCATCATTCCCATTAACAATCGACCTTCACTCCAGTACCGGTTTGGTGTGGAACACAAACACAGCGATTCGCTGACGTATCGCTTTGGTTACTACTACGATCTCTCCCCCCTGCCGGCGAAAGATGTGGGTATTCTTCAACCCGACTCCAATCGTCATGGGCTGACCGCGGGCGTTTCATTCCCCATGCCCAGGATCCTCCCGTTCGAGACGACCATGGATCTGAATTATCTGGCTTTGTTCTTCACCAAGCGAACGGTGACCACGGCGACCAATGTGGCCCTCGGATTGGCAGGTCGGTGGGATGGATTTGCCAACATCTTTGGCGTGGGATTTAACATTAACCCGGCGAAGGAAAAGGTGACGCCGGTGATCTACCATCCCGCGGCCACCTGCACCGTGCAATCCCCTTCGATCATGCAGGGAAAAACGACCCAGGTGACCGCCCTGATTTCCGATTTTGATCTCGATTCTGTCAGTTATGACTGGTCCTCCAACGGGGGCAAGGTCAGCGGGACCGGTTCGAACGTGGTGTTTGATTCGACTGATGCCGCCCCGGGAACATACGCGGTGACTGCGAAGGTGACAGACAAGAAAGGCAATCAGGCGATGTGTTCGGTGAACGTAACGGTGGAAGCCCCACCCAAGCCGAACCAAAACCCGACGGTTTCATGCAGCGCCGACCGGACGACGTTGATCGAGGGTGAGTCCACGAAAGTGCATGCGAGCGCCAGTGATCCAGATGGGGATCCCCTCACCTATGTGTGGTCTGCCAGCGCAGGCCGCATCGTGGGGAGTGGGGCCGACGTCACCTACGATTCTGCGGGTGCAGCGGCGGGTTCCACAGTCACGGTCTCGGTCGAGGTGAGTGACGGGCGCGGAGGCACCGCACGCTGCTCCACGGCAATTCAAATCAACGCCGCTCCCAAACCCAAGCCCGAGCCCGTCTCCTGCTTGAGCGCAGGGTTCCCCGGCAATTCATCGCGAATCAATAACGTCGACAAGGCTTGCCTTGACGATGTGACCCTGAAGATGCAGAATGATCCGGGTTCCTCGTTGACCATTACGGGATTCTCAGATTCTTCCGAGACGGCAGCCAAGGCACTGGCGAAACGG
>JBAVHJ010000199.1:0-1901 GCA_049685715.1 Terriglobia bacterium
TCGCGGACTGAAGTTATTCCTGTCGCTTGACAGCGCTGATTCCATGTCATAGCGAAAACCGAAATTCAACGATACATTGGGACGCCAGCGCAACTCCTGCTGAAAATAAGCGCCCCACACTGTGTTGGTCACTTGGCCTTCCGGTTCGCCTACGGCCTGCTGAAGCCGGCTGGGTTGGTTACTCAGAAAATCGGCTATATTCGAGAACGAGTAAATCCCGTTGAATTCGAATAAATCGAGATCGCGGGAATCAATAAGTTGAAGGTCAACTCCCGTCTTGATGGTAGAACGCCCTTTGACAAAGGAGATGTTGTCTACGAACTGTTGTCGAACCTCCGCCCGTTTTCCGCGCCGGTTCGAGGTAAAGGTGGAGGCCGAACCCCCGGCACTGAAACCGGATGAGCCATTCACCACGACGGCCACGGGTGGCAGATCCATCCCCTCCAAATTTGAGGGCAGGAGGCGGGAATACTGGTATCGCGCCTGGTTGATCCAATTCGGGTTAATAACGAAATTCTCAGTCATCGCCCACGCCTGCGAATCACGGGTACGCGCGACGGCGGTAGTCGGGAACCGGCTCCCGCCCGTGAATCCGGTCAACGAGGATCCCCGGGAGAACTCGTAGCGGGCGAAGAGATTGTGCTTTTGGCTCAGCATGCCATCGATCCGTCCCGACACAAAATTTCGGCGCGACGGCGTGGATACTTCCTCAATCAACCGCCCGCCAATAACGGGCGTGCCCCCGGAAGGTCGATAGATGATGCTCCCCAGCTGCGAATTCGGCTGGGGAAGTGGATACCTCGGGTTCGTTTCGAAGGGAAGGGGCAGGTTTATCTCCGTCGTGTCAGGAATGACATCGCGTTCATACCCGATCATGAAAAACCAGCGATCGACACGGATCGGGCCATTGATAAAGAGCCCGTCCTGACGCCGTTGATAGGGAGCGCGTTTCTCGCCCGCAGCGTTGCGGAAGAAACTGTTGGCGTTCAGGCTTTCATCCTGGAAGAAGAAATAACCCCGCCCATGGAATTGATTGGAACCGGAGCGCGTCCGCAGGTTCACGCGGCCGCCAGAAGCGCGGCCATATTCAGCCGAGAATTGATTGGTGATGACCTGGACCTCTTCCACCACCTCGCGGGAATAGCTGATGCGTTCCCTCGCTTCGCGATCGTCATTGTTGTCCAAGCCATCGATGGTCAGGTTGTTCGAAAATGCTCGCCCGCCCGAAAGAGAAAAAATTCCCGCCTCGACCGGCGTGTCGCTGAGAAACCGGCCGTTGGCAGGTTTGGCGGAATCCCGCGTGTCGAAGGTCTCCTCGGTAATCCCCGGAAACAAGAAGACCAGATCGAGGGGATCGCGTCCGTTGATCGGAATCATCTCGATCTCGAGTGCTGTCAACGTCCCTCCCACCACGGTTTTGGATAAATCGATGGCCGGGGCCGCCTCCGTAACGACCATCACTTGCTCCAGCTTTCCCACAAACATTGAAATCTCCAGCACCACCGTTTGTCCGGAATCAAGCTGGATGTTCTTCTGCTCGAAGCGTCGGAAATCTTTCGCTTCCACCTCGATCTCATAATTTCCCGGCGGGAGTTGCGTGGCCAGAAACTCGCCGGCCATGCGGGTGGTTAAGTGCGTCACCCGGTTTCTTGCAGTGTCACGAATTCTGACCGTTGCGCCTCGAATGACCGCACCGGAACTGTCGCTCACGACCCCTTTGATCGTTGCTGCATCGAGATCGTCGGCCATAGCAGGCCTGCCGTTCGGCAGTAACATTCCAAGGATAAGCAGGGGGAGTAACAAACACTTCACGTGCAATGATTGGACGCAGGACACGGGATCCTCCTTGGTGGGCGCACTGGGAGTCCACAGACCACAGTCGCCTGCAGGATGTGAATCCC
>JBAVHJ010000200.1:0-5420 GCA_049685715.1 Terriglobia bacterium
CCGCTCCTTTTCCGAGCATTATTGCCGGGGAGTAGGGATCGAGAAGAATCGTCACTGGGCGGTGTTCGGAGTTAATCCCTTCGAAGATCAATCCACCATCGATGGCTGCCTGAGCTTTGGCTTGATCTGGGTCAATGAGATGCGGAAGGATAAGAATCGAAGGTCTCCCGTTGGTTTGAAATTGCTGGTTCCGGAGGGAAGAAGTGCCACATTGGCGGCGCGGGCGGCCTATTTGCAGGGTGCGGGACTCCGAGTGGACCTGTTGGAATACGACGAGGCGATCCGAGAAGTGACCCCGATCGATCTGGCGGACCTTGGCAACGTAGAGACGAAGCTGTCGCGGGTTGACCAGGTCCCCTTGCCTTCTGACAAGATTCCCTTGGAATTCTTGCCGCTGCCGATCCGTTCCCAGCTGGATTCTATCGAGATCGTTCACCGGCCCGCGTCAGGTCTCTTCTCCTTCCGTTTTCATGGCCTCGAATTTGCCCGGCTGGGAGATGAGAGGTTGTCGGAACTCAAGTTCGGAGTGGGTCGCATGGAAAAGCGATATGAAGAAGGACTAGAGAAAGAGCTTTCCTCTCTCATCCGCCAGCTGCAGTCGATCCGGCGTCCCGGATCCCTCCTCCCCATGCACCCGTACTATTCCCTCCAATCGGAGAGGTGGCTGGAGTCTCTAGTCCTCTCGGATATTCGACAGATAAGCTTCGATCTCGATCCGGGTTTTGTATATCCACAGGTTCCTGCTTTTTCAGGACTGGATCGAGGGGTCATCGATATCCTGACCCTGACGCGCCAACGACGTTTGGCGGTCATCGAACTGAAAGTTGCCGAAGACATCAATCTTCCCCTGCAGGCGCTGGATTACTGGACGAGAGTCAAGTGGCACCACGCGCACGGAGATTTCGAGCGCCGCGGGTACTTCTCGGGAGGTAAAGCCGGACCTCAATCACCCATTCTATTTCTCGTCTCACCGGCCTTCCGCTTCCACTCCACCACGGAAGGAATTTTGAAGTACTTCCCACGGGAGATTGAAGTGATCAAGGTGGGCATCAATGAGAACTGGCGGGAGGGAATCCAGGTGATGTACCGCCGAAGGGTGTGAGGAGCGCGGGCGTCTCGCCCGCACGGCCCCCCGCAAGACCAGCCTGCACGACTCGGAAAATAAGAGAATGTCCCATTAAACCGAGTTCCCCCGGAACGGAGACAAAAAGGCCGAGACTGCATAAAGATATGGTATTCCCGAGGCTATCTGCCTCATTTTGATCACCCCGGGCTTGTCCAAATGGTCACTTTTCATCTGGCAGATGCTCTTCCCCCAGAAATCGTCGCTGAGCTCGCACGCTCCTGCAAGAACGAAACCAACACCAAGAGGCGCCGCAGGGTCCAAGCATATCTTGATGCCGGATATGGCAGTTGTTGTCTGCGCGATCGTTGCATTGCCGGCATGGTCCAGGGGGCGCTCGTACATTTTGATATGGAGAGATATCGTATCTTTGAATGGGTGATTATGCCGAATTACGTCCATGCACTCTTGGAGATCTTTGAGGATTTCCTTCTGTGCGAAGTTCTACAATCCTGGAAATCCTATACCTCAAAGGAGGCAAATCGCCTTCTTGAAAAGTTCGGACAATTTTGGGAGCCTGAATACTTTGATCGGTTCATTCGAAACCCCAGACACTTCGAATGCGCCGTTCGTTACATCCATGAAAACCCGGTACGGGCCGGGTTGGTTTCAAGAGCTGAAGAATAGGAATTTACTAGCGCCGCTTACAGGAAGCGGTAGTGGAGGCAGAACAGAGTCCCTTGGGAGCGGGAGGAGGGACGGGCATTCCGAAGTTCACGGTCAAAGGCGGGAGGGACGCCCGCGCTCCCAGCAGGACAACAACGATCCGATTAATGTAAGACCATTTCATGGATCCTCTCGACTGAATCACAAGAGTTGTTCGGTGGGAACCCCGACCAAAAAGGGTGCCAGTAAGCCGTCTCAGGATCCGAGTTTTTGCCGCACCAGTTCACTTACGGCCTTCCCATCAACAGGCTTTCCGGCGAATTTCGCCATCGCGGCTTTCATCACCACCCCCATGTCTTTGATTGAAGAAGCGCCTGTTTCCGCAATCGCGTCGGCCACTGCCTTTTCCAGGTCCTCGGCGGTGGCTGCCGTGGGCATGTAGGCTTCAATAATCTTGATCTCAGCCGCCTCTTTGGCGGCCAATTCCGGACGCCCACCCCGGGTAAATTGCTCGATGGAGTCCTTGCGCTGTTTGATCAACGAGGCGAGGACTTGAAGACATTCGTTTTCATCCAAAGGTCTTATTTTCTCGACCTCTTTGTTTTTGATGGCCGACTTCGTCATGCGCAGTGCATCGAGTCGAATTGAATCCTTGGCGCGCATGGCGTCCTGAATATCCTTTTGGATCCGTTCCTGAAGGGTCATAGGTCAGCCTCGTAGAGCGCGGGTGATGGATTGCAGGACTGCCTTTCCGTGGAATCGTCCGTTTTCAATGAAGATTTCGTTGTTTTTGAGGCCTGCGACAACCGCGCCCGCCATATAGATTCCCGGAACGTTCGTTTCGAAGGTCTCAGCGTGGATCTTCGGTTTCAAGTCGATGGGGTTCAGCTCGATGCCCAGCGATCGCAAGAAGCGCTCATCCGGGCGATAGCCCGTCAGGGCAAAAACAAAGTCATTCTTGAGCTCCTCATTCGCATTCGAATTCTGAATAACGATAGAGCCCGGCTTGATCTCGACCACCCGGGTATTGAAATGAACCTTGATTTCATTCCGCTTGACCCGGTTTTCAATATCCGGTTTGATCCAATACTTGATTGAGCTGCCGAATTCCGCGCCACGGTAAATCAGGGTTACATGGGAATTGTTTCGAAACAAATCCAGGGCTGCCTCAATCGCGGAGTTGCGGCCCCCAATCACCGCGACGTCCTGATTGTAAAAAGGGTGTGCTTCGGTATAGTAATGCGACACTTTGGGAAGGTCTTCGCCAGGAATCCCCAGCCTGTTGGGATTGTCGTAATAGCCGGTGGCCGCGATCAGTTTACGGGAGCCGTAAACTCGTCCGTCACCCATTCGCGTGGTGGTGTGGATGCTGAAATCCCCGTCATTCCCCAAGACCCTTTCGACTCTCTCGTACTGGTGAACATTCAAGCCATAGTTCTCCGTTGCACGCCGGTAATACTTTAGTCCTTCCAAACGGGTAGGTTTTTCGTGCGCAGTTACCAGCGGCAAATTGCCGATTTCGAGCAGTTCAGGTGTCGTAAAAAACACCATGTTGATGGGAAAACGGGTAAGGGAATTAACTAGGCAGCCCTTATCGAAAATAATGTGACTCAATCCCGCTCGTTTGGCTTCAATCCCGCACGCCAATCCCGCGGGCCCGGCGCCAATGATGGCTACGTCAAACTTAGTTGTTTCCATGATTGATTTCTCGACAGACTCATTCTATCCATGGCACGAAATGTTGTAAAGCCCCTGCCTATGAGGGATCACGGGTGGCAGGCTTCGCCCGCTATCCCGGGGAGAGTCCTTTATTATTCTCCGCGATTGGCCTTGCGGCCAAGTGCCCCCCCCTTTTTTCACTTAGACCTTGATCCGAGGATCGGACTATTGGGTGTAATCACCTTGAACCGAGGTCAAATCAAGGGTAGTCTTCTCTGCAAAATTGGAGAGAGATGGGTCCAGGGACTTACTTTTGGGCCCGAGATGAAAACTGGACAAGGGGAACAACGGGAGGGGAGATGGAACAAGGGGCCGGGCGAAAAACTCTGGTGTTTTGCCGCGTGATTTTAGGATCTTTCTTTTTGCTGTTCGGCCAATACAAAGTGGCGACCCCTGCCTTTGCGCACGGCGGTCTGCAGAACTATCTCCACAGCTTTATCAGTGACTCTGCCTATCCCTTCTTCAAACCAGTCCTTCAGAATTTAGTTCTCCCGCACGCTACATTTTTTGGTTATTTCGTAGGAGTGGGCGAGCTCTTGATTGGCTTGTCTCTGGTGCTCGGAGCTGGGGTGGGGCTTTCGTCGATGTTCGGATTCACTTACATGATGGCCCTGGCTTTTTCCACGGGCTATCAACCCGATTGGCCACTGTGGAGATACTTTGGGGCCAACCTGGAACACTTTTGTCCTGCCTTGTTATTCTTGATCTTTCTTTTCTCGCATGGCGGCCGGTTTTGGGGGCTCGATTCCTTTCTCCATAAACGATATCTCTCGTTCAAAATACTGTTCTAGCGATTCTTGAAGACACTTTTTTGCCGTAGGTGAAGTGTCTCCATCGATCCGGCTGACCACCAGAACTCCCTCTCGGAACGAAAATAGAATCTTTCTACTGACCTGTTCGGAGGGGTCTTGGCTTGCCCATCAATCCATCTGGATCAGCGAAGGGGTCGTGGAAATGAGCATGCGCGGCGGCATTGGGGCGAGTCTCGATGAACGTGGTGGGAATCTCATAGAGGAGTACCTTGGGGGCATATCTCAAGGAATCATGGATATTGCATACGTGCGTGCACCAGCATTGGTCACACACGATCTGGTTCAACTCTTTCTGCCGAAGCCGGTCGGACCAGAACCTGGAGAAATCGAACTCATAATCGCGAAGATTAGCGAGTTTTCCACGCAGTTCACAGGCGCGGACGTCGCCATTGTAATCGATCACACAGAAAGTCTCCCCGGCGGTACAGGCCATCGGCCATCGGGTGGACTCGAGGTAGTTGGCATATTGGATCTTGTTGTGGAGGGCAAGGGTTCCCACGTAGGCCGTCTTGGCCAATCCCCTCGAAAGACCCCCCAGATGACGGAACATGCGCTCCGAATACTTCTCGTAAAGTACCCGGGCGAAGTCATAAATCTCCTGGAGTGCGCGTGGGGGGATATTTTTCAACTCGAGGTCCATCGGATTCCCCCGGATGAGTTGAAGGTATTGTCCATCGACTGGGAGTTCTTTGAAGACGAACTTCATGAAATCGATCAACTCGGCGTAATTGTCGCTGTTCAGGCAGGTATTTACATTGACCCGGAGTTGGCGGCGGTACCTCCGGACGAGGGTCGGCAAGCTCTGGATCATTTCCAGGGTCTTCCCGTAACAACCGGGAACGCCTCGAATCTTCTCATGCGTCTCACGGAACCCGTCCACACTGACATTTAAGTCAATTCGGAGCTGTGGGCAGTGGTCCAAAACGCGGGGCAGCCAGTCATGTGCCCGATCCTTAAAGAGCCCGTTGGTGGGAAGATTGATCCATCGGACGCTGTTGTTTCGAGAAAAGGTTTCGATGATCTCCGGAAGATCCTTTCGCATGAAGGGCTCGCCCCCAGAGATCCACAGATCAGTGATCGCGGGCATGGTTTGGGAGATTCTCTTGATTTGATCCAAAGTGAGATCACCGCGTTGGTTTAACTCTTCCCAGTAGAAGCAG
>JBAVHJ010000201.1:0-3393 GCA_049685715.1 Terriglobia bacterium
GTCGCATGCCCCCCATTTGACAATCAAACCGATTCATCGGTTTCTTTCAGGGCTTCCCTATTTCTGTATATTATATTTCGCCATGTAATGCCGGAAGGAGCGGTACGTCATCTTCAAAAGCTCTGCGGCCCGGGTCTGTACCCCATCGGCTTTTCGCAGGGCGGCTTCCAGGAGTTTTCGTTCCACCTCGGAGATTTGCCGATCGAAATCGATTCCTTCTTGCGGAAAGGACGCCTCAATTTCAGGAATCTTAATCTCAGGCATCACAATGCGCTCCGGCAAGCGCTCCAGTTTCAGCGTCTCGGCGGATTCAAAAGCCACTGCACGCTCCATCGTGTTTTCGAGTTCGCGCACATTGCCCGGCCATTCGTAAGCCTCCAGCGCTTCGTACACTTCCGGTTCCACCGCGTTAATGTTCTTGCCCATCGTTTTACAGAAGCGCTTTACAAAGTGATCCGTGAGAGCTCGAATATCTTCCCTTCTCTCGCGCAACGGAGGGACGGGGATGGGGATCACGGAAATTCGATAAAAGAGGTCCTCCCGGAAGCTCTTGTCTGCCACCATTTTTTGCAGATTGCGGTTAGTGGCGGCAATGACGCGCACATCCGTCGCGATTTCTTCAGTGCCTCCAACCGGGCGGATCTTTCGATCCTGGAGGACCCGCAGCAATTTCACCTGCATGGTGGGGCTCATTTCGCCGATCTCGTCCAGGAAGATCGTCCCCCGGTCTGACACCTCAAACAATCCCTTTCGATTGCCGGAGGCGCCCGTAAAGGCCCCTTTGACGTAGCCGAACAATTCGGACTCCAGAAGCGTCTCGGGAAACGCGCCGCAGTTGATGGAGGTAAAGGCCTCCCGCTCCCTTGGACTCAACCGATGCAGGGCCCGGGCCACCAGCTCCTTTCCCGTGCCGCTCTCTCCGGTGATCAGAACGGTGCTATTGGTGGAGGCCACCGTGTGAATCAGCTCGGTCAGCGCCCGCATGGCGGCGCTCGTGCCGATGAGGTTCTCAATGCCGCTCAAGCGTCCCAGTTCACGCTTCAGGTCGCGGTTCTCCTGCCGGACCTTCCACTCCTGCATCTCCTTCTCAACCACGACCTTGAGCTCATCGATGAAACTCTCCGTTTTGATAATGTAGTTGTTCGCCCCCATCCGGAGAGCCTGGATCGCCGTCGAAGTCGAGGCAAAAGCCGTCATGAAGATGAAGACCGCATCGGGCTGGAGCGGCCGGGCTTCCTTCAGAAGATCGAGTCCTGTCATGGCGGGCATCTTGATGTCGGAAACCACCAGGTCCACGGATTCTTTGGAGAGCACGTCCAGGGCGGCGCGACCACTGGAAGCCGTTCTCACCTCGTAACCTTCCCGTTTGAACACGATTTCCAGCAGATCACAAATCGATTTTTCGTCGTCAACAATGAGAAGTTTCATAAAGAAGTATTAGGACGCGGATGAACATAGAGGAACCGGAAGTATTTAGTTTAAGAGGAAGAGCTTAGGTTTAAATGTTCACGCTCAAAATCGGAATGACCCATGAAAAAAACCTCTCGTGCATCACGCGGGCCGACTCAATTCATCTCAACTTAATTCATTTCTGTGTTTGTCGGTGTTTGTCCGTGTCCCTTCAATGGACCTCGACAGGGACCTGACACGGAAGTGAGATTTCGAATATGGATCCCTGTCCTAAGCTCGAGCGCGCCTCAATGCGTCCGTGATGCGCCTCAATGATTTGATAGACAATCGCCAGCCCCAACCCGGTGCCGTTGGCAAACGAAGAGTGAAAGGGCTCGAAAATTCTGTCTATCCGGCCCTCTTCGATCCCCATTCCGGTATCCCGAAACACGATCCTGATCTCCTCATCGTGCAGCTTCTTCAGCTCGATCGTGAGGGTGCCTCCCTCCGGCATGGCCCGGATGGCATTATGAGAGAGATTCCAGAACACTTGCTTGATGAGATCAGGATCCAGGTAACACTCCAGGGGGCGATGGTCCGACACGCTTTCAATCCGGTGGTGCGCTGTGACCTCAGGATTGTTGTGCAGTAGAGTCACCGTGTCGTCCATCAGCTCATTCAGATCCACGGTTCTGGGATTATATGTGATCTGGCGTGAATAGATTAAGAAACCATCAATAATCTTGTTCAGGCGCTGGGACTCGTGAAGGACGATGCTCATCAACTTGCCCTGCTCCTCGGTCAACGGGACTTCTTTCCTGAGCAATCCCACCGAACCGGAAATGGAGGCCAGTGGATTTCGAATCTCATGAGCCATCCCCGCCGCCATCTCGCCCACGGCCGCCATGCGATCCTTGGCTCGGATTTCCCCCTCGAGGCGTTTCATCTCGGTCAGATCCTGAAAATTCACGAGGTACCCGATCAAGATGTGCTGGTCTCCGTAAAGCGGAGAGGCAGATAGCCCGAGAAATTTCTCTTCCCCAGACCGGTCTTTGAGAATGGAATCCACCCGCACATTGCGTCGTCCGTCGCTCAATTGATGGATGCAACCCTCAAAGTCGACATCCGGAAACGACTCCTTGATGGATCGACCGATCACCTCGCCCTGGCTCCGCCCCACAATCTCTTCCCCGGCGGGATTGAGCATGGTTACTTTTCCGTCGAGGCCGGTGGTCAACAGTCCCCCGCGCAGGCTTTGAATGATGTTCTCATTGAGCGCCTTCAAGCTGGCCAGCGCCCCGGTTTTATTCACCAGCTCTGCGCCCTTGCGTCGAAGGTTTTCAGATAGATATCCACTGAAATATCCGACCATGAGGAAAGCGAAGGTGTTCAGGGTAATAAAGGCGATCAACGTCCTTAAAGAAGGGCGCGACAGGGCATTGGTAGGAATCAACCCCGCCTGGGTTATGAGGAGGAGGGAGGCGTGCACCATCGAGGCCGAAAATGCTGTGAGGAGGGCACCTCGCTGATATAGAACCAGGCTGGAAAAAGCGATCGGCAGAAAATAGAGGATCGAGAAATAGCTCTCGGTTCCTCCCGTGAGATAGATGATCAGAGTGATAGAGACCAGATCAGTGACAATATGACACAGGGCCTGGGCCAGGTAATTGGAGGCGGAATTGACCCATACCGAATAGACCAGGGTGAGCATCATAGCGACAAGCAGCACCCCCATCACCGCCCCGAAAGGGACGGCAGGTGTCGCAATCCGCTCCACTCCGACCAGGATGCCGAGGATCACTGTGTAGACTACTACGCGCAGCTTGAGAAACCACAACAACCAGTCACGGATCTCGGGGGCTATCGCGGTGTTCGCCACTCAGAATTTCTCCGGGGTTAAAGATTAGGAGGAAGGTGTCAGGTGTCGGGTGCCAGGTGTCGGGTGCCAGGTGTCTGGTGTCAGGTGTCAGGGGCCAGTTTGACCTCGCATTCCCCTTGCCTCAA
>JBAVHJ010000202.1:0-2501 GCA_049685715.1 Terriglobia bacterium
ACCAAGGTGGATAGCCGTGAGATCGGCCGCCAGTTGGGCGTCAACACCCTGTTGGAGGGGAGCGTCCGCAAGGCAGGTGACCAGATCCGGATCACCGTCCAGCTGATTAACGTCGTCGATGGATACACCCTCTGGTCGGAGCGATTTGACCGCGAGTTCAAGGATATTTTTGCCATCCAGGATGAGATTGCCTCCAGCATTGCGCGCGTGCTGAAAATTACCCTGAGCCCGAGGGAGCGGCATATTCTGCGAAAGATTCCAACGACCAATCCGACGGCCTACGATTACTATCTCCGCGGAAGACATTTCTATTACGACTATAACAAACGGACGGTGGAAACGGCCCTGCGGATGTTCTCCCGGGCGATTGAAATCGATCCCCTGTATGCCAACGCCTATGCCGGCATCGCGGACAGCTATGCGTATCTGTTCATGTACGGGGGACGCCAGGAAGCCCACCGCACGCAAGCTGATGCCGCCAGTGAAAAGTCCCTGCAGTTGGACCCTGAGTCCGCAGAAGCCAACGCCTCGCGCGCGCTCGCCCGCGCCCTGCTCGAGCAATATGACGAAGCGGAAACCCTGTTTGAAAATGCCATCCGGCTGGATCCCCGCCTCTTTGAGGGGTACTACTTCTACGCCCGCACCTGTTTTGCCCAGGGGAAGGCTGAGAAGTCCCTGGAATTGTACGAGAAGGCCATGGAGGTCCGCCCCGAGGATTATCAGGCGCCCCTGCTGGTGGCCCAGATCTATGAGGACTTGCGCCGGCCGGGCGATGCCGAGCGGGCGCGACGACGCGGAGTTGAGCTGGTTGAAAACAGATTGAGCCGGAATCCCGAAGACGTCCGTGCCCTTTACATGGGGGCCAACGGGCTTGTGGCTCTCGGCGAGAACGAAAAGGGCCTGGAATGGGCCCGCCAGGCGATGGCCATGGATCCCAATGAACCGATGGTCCTTTACAACGTCGCCTGTATCCAATCGCTTGCCGGACAGATTGAAGAGGCGATCGACTCTCTTGAGCGGTCGGTGCAGAACGGGCTGACTCAAAAGAGCTGGCTCGAACACGACAGCAACCTCGACCCACTCCGCAGCCATCCCCGCTTTCAGGCCGTCGTCAGTCTCCTCGGCAAGGGTTTTGTGGTTTGAGATACCGCGAAGGGAGAGAATCGCCCCCCGTAGCCGTTCCCGACTTTGCATCACCTCATTGAGTTGCATTGAGGCCGCCTATAGCATGAGTGTGTGCGGATCAAATCAGAAAAACCACCCACGACCAACTGGCTTCCGCCGATGTTCAGTCTGCCGGCCAAACAGGCGAGTCAGCGGGTCGAAATCTTGCACAAGTTGAAACGGTACTGCGCCGTCGCTCTGCGAAGATCTGACGAACGGTGAGCGGAGTTGCTGACTTTCCTTAAGAAGGGCAATAATGCAAGAATAAACGGCTACGGTCGGTGAGAATCCAGTTCGAAATCTCGGGTCGTCTTTTCCCTACCCAAATTCTCCCGGCAAGAATATGCGGGGCTTCCAAGACTCCCTGGGTATCTTCCAATCGTCCGCCTTTTTCCCCGTCCCTGTTGCAATAAAGGCGGGAAGACTATAAACTACAAGACGTTCTGTTGCAGCTCAAGGGGTCTGGGGCGCGTCCAAGAGAAAGGCAAGTCTCGCGAACTTTTCCTCCCGGCACTGATTTGAACCGAGCGCTCTTTTTATAGGCTGATGAACGGGGTTCCTGATTCTCCGGAAACCCAAACCCCCTTCCTATCGTAGAGAGACTAGCCAAAGAGTTGCTGCTGTCGGGCCGGCCAGTATGACATCCGCTAGGAATCCATAAGTAAGGGAAGTTCGCTATTCCAACCATTTCATTTGATGCAGAACCGATGAACCAGCGAGGGAGGAGACTGCTCCGGTTCTCAAGCTTCCCTGGATTCCCTTATGGAACACGCAACTACCTCCCCGTATCCGGACTCTCTATTCGCTATTCTCCAGGCTCAATTCATCTGAAAGGAGTAATTTCATGAAAAAAGCAGTTCGCTCCTTGTTGTTGCTGCTTGCCGTGGTGTTGGTTGCGTCGAGCTTTCCGTCTTACATGCAGGCTCAGACAAAGCCCTCGACCAAGGCTGCGCCCACAACCAAAGGGGTCAAAGTTGATTTCAAAGACGTCAAGCTCGCCAACGGCTTGCACGTGCTGATCGCGGAAGATCATACCGCCCCGGTTATTTCGTTGGCAGTCACCTACAACACGGGTTCCCGTAATGAGCGCCCGGGCCGCACCGGCTTTGCGCATCTTTTCGAGCATATGATGTTTAAAGGATCCGAAAATGTCGGATCCGGCGAGCACATGCTTCTCGTGTTCAACAACGGCGGCAATCTGAATGGGTCCACCAATGAGGACCGCACCAATTATTTTGAGGAGCTGCCGGCGAACCAACTCGATCTGGCCCTCTTCCTCGAAGCCGACCGGATGCGGTCACTCCCCACAGCCATCACTAAAGAAAACCTCGACAACC
>JBAVHJ010000203.1:0-7809 GCA_049685715.1 Terriglobia bacterium
CCTGGGGAGGGACGTGAGTCTGGGGAACATGAGCCTGGGTCTGCTGCCTCCCCGATTCCATGTTGAGAACCTGCGCGTTGGCGAGGATCCTCAGTTTGGCGGGCAACAGCCCTTTGTTCTTGCTGACCGGCTGGATGTCAGCGTCCACCTGCTTCCCTTGCTTGGAGGGAACATCGAAATGGACTCCCTCGAATTCGAGCAACCGCGCGTCGAACTCGTGAAGAACAACCAGGGGCTGTGGAACTTCTCTTCGCTGGGTTCCCGCCGCTCTCAAACTTCCTCAGGCGGTTCAACGCATTCGTTCTCCCTGGGTCAACTTGTTCTCCATGGCGGCCAAGTCGCGCTTACGGATCTTCAGAAAGGAGGGGCGCGCACGGTCTATGACCATATCGATCTGACCCTGCGGAATTATGCGTCGGGGAAGCCGTTCTCCGTTGAGACTGCTGTCCACTTTCCCGGCCAGGGCGCCCAGGAAGCGAAACTCCAGGGTGATATGGGCCCGCTATTGGAAAGTAACCCGGCAGGGACACCTTTTCGTGGAACACTGAACCTCAAAGAGGTCGGCATCGCGGGGCTGCAACAGTTTTTGGGCAGCCAGGCGTTGGCCAACATAGACGGCATGTTGTCGGGAACGGCTAAGGTCGACAGTGCTTCCGGAAAAGTGTCAGCCGCGGGGGATCTGAAAGCAGAGAAGATGCGGATCCATGGCCATGAGATTGATTACCCTGTCCTGGTCAACTATGACCTGACCGATAACCTCGCGGACGATCTGATCAGTATTAGCCGGGTCACGGTCCAACTCGGGTCAACCCCCTTTTCCATCAGCGGTACCGTAAACACTCGGCCGACTCCCGCACACCTTGATCTCAGTTTGAAAGCCAGTGGTGTCTCCATCCTCGAGGTGGCCCGACTGGCGGCATCTTTCGGGGTCGTCTTCTCCCCTGACACCAGTGTGAATGGAAGCACCAGCGCCGACCTTCGGGCTCAAGGCCCTGCCAACAATCCCACCGTCACCGGATCCATCTCAGGCCGGGGGCTGCATATCACAGGCAAAGCGATTCCTCAGCCCGTCGAAATTCGGTCGGTGGACCTGGCCCTGACCCCCACTGAGATTCGCTCCAACAACTTCGACGCCACCTCGGGCAAGACCACGGTTTCGGGACGCTTCACCCTCCAGAATTATACGGCGAAGTCTCCAATGCTCGATGCCGAAGTGCGTGCCCCCGGCGCTACTTTTCCTGAGCTCTTGAACATCCTTAAGGCTTGTGGTGTCACGGGTATGGATAAAATCAGCGGCGCGGGGACGGTCGACGCTGATCTGCACGCCTCCGGCCCGTTAGAGTCGGTGGCGTCGAACGAAATCATCAAGAAGCTCAACGGGAGTGTGCACTTGAACTTCACCACCGTGCGCGTGGCGGGGACGGACGTTGGCTATCAGCTGGCCTCGATTGGGGGCTTCTTGAAGTCGGCTCAAAAGGACCAGGGTGCGACTAACATCTCACGCTTGACGGGGAACATTCAAATCAAGGATGGAATAGCCCAGACGGACGACTTGCAGGCGCTCCTCGATATCGGAAGCGTTGGGGCGACCGGCACCGCGAATCTCGCGACAGAGACCCTGGATCTGCGCATGAATGCCGTCCTGTCGAAGGTCTTCAGTCAGACGGTGGGGGGCACGAGCATCAGCGGATACATGAACACCGTATTGGCCAACAATGTGGGCGAACTGGTAATACCCGCGATTGTAACGGGGACATTCCAGAATCCGAAGTATGCGCCCGACCTCAAGAGGATGGCCCAAATGAAGCTCAAAGGGCTGCTCCCCAGCTCCGACAATCCTTCCGCCGGCATATCCGGGTTGTTGGGCGGGTTGATGGGCAAAAAAGAGGGGAACAAGGACCAACAGCCCGGACAGAAAACGGCCCCTGCCAATCCCCTTGATCAGTTACTGCGCGGGCTGATCCCCGAGAAGAAGAAACCGCAGCCGCCCCCCAAGTAAGGATTACTGGGATTGCTTCCGGATGGTTCCCTGCGCAAGATGATGGCTCGAACCCTGAGCTCTGAGGGGTTTCTCAGCTCGAACATCCCATTCTTTGGATGTAGCTATATTTAGGTCGGTTAGCAACTGGCCCTTGACAGCTACGTTGTGTCCTGTTCGCTTGATCCTATCGAGCAATGTTCTGCTCTCACCACATCTTTCATCTGTGGCTTTCGCGTTGCATCTCAGCGACAACCGTGTATAATTCGATAGTCGCAATTGGTTAGTAGTTTCGACCATCCTCCACCATTGCGAAAGCTTGTTAGATACCCTCAATAACCCAATGATTACCCCCGACTCTTGTACGCCTTGTCTCCACATTTCACCAAGGACCGTAACCTTTGCGAAGGCCGACCTTCCAAGCCCGGAGTCCGCCTGATGCCAAGGATCTTCGACAATATCGAGTCCTCACTTCTAAATGCCCTCAAAGACACACTCGCACTCTCGGAGCGAGCTGATTTTTGCGTTGGGTATTTCAATCTCCGCGGATGGAAACAACTCGATTCGTATGTTGAGCGGTGGTGTGGTGGCGATGGAAACTGCTGCCGTCTGTTAGTCGGAATGCAAGGCATACCACAAGAGGAATTGCGGTCCGCGTTGAGCCTTCTTCAGAAGGATGAGGGCATCGATCAAAAGACTGCACTGCGGCTTAAGAAACAAGCTGCCATGGAATTTCGGGAGCAATTGGCCTTCGGCGCTCCCAGCGACGAAGACGAGTCAGGGCTACGACGGCTAGCAAAACAGATTAAAGCAAAGAAAGTCATCGTAAAACTCTATTTGCGCCATCCTCTTCACGCCAAACTCTATCTTTTACACCGAACGGATCCCAACAACCCAAGCATTGGGTTTGTTGGAAGCAGCAATTTGACGTTCGCTGGCCTGGTTAAACAAGGCGAATTGAACGTCGATGTTTTAGATCATGATGCCTGCAAGAAACTCCAGCAATGGTTCGAAGAGCGCTGGAACGACAGGTGGTGCTTGGACATTTCCGACGACCTCGTGGAAATTATTGATGAAAGCTGGGCTCGGGAAGAACCCATCCCGCCGTACCAGATTTACCTCAAGATGGCATATCACCTCTCGCAAGAAGCGCGCGCCGGCCTTACAGAATTCCGAATTCCATCGGAGTTCGGAAGAAAGCTATTCGAGTTTCAAACTGCCGCAGTGAAGATTGCTGCACATCATCTCAATAAACGAGGCGGCGTGCTGATTGGAGACGTGGTGGGATTAGGCAAGACGTTGATGGCGTCGGCCGTTGCTAAGATTTTCGAAGAGGATCAATTCCTTGAAACTCTTATCATCTGCCCTAAGAATTTGGTCTCCATGTGGGAGGACTATCGCGATCAATATCGGCTCCATGCCAAAGTTCTTTCCATTAGCCGGGTTTCCCGTGAACTGCCCAACCTACGACGCTACAGACTGGTTCTCATTGACGAGAGCCATAATCTGCGAAATCGAGAAGGAAAGCGCTACCGTGCAATCCAGGAATACATCAAGGAAAATGAAAGCAAGGTGATTCTGCTGTCCGCAACCCCGTACAACAAAACTTACCTTGACCTTTCGAATCAACTCCGTCTCTTCATTGAAGAAGACAAGGATCTGGGGATGGGACCTGAAAACCTCCTTCGAGAACTGGGGGAAATGGAATTCATGAGTCGTTACCAATGTGGGGTGCGGACCTTGGCCGGCTTCGAGAAAAGCCTCTACCCTGACGACTGGCGCGACCTGATGCGCCTGTATCTCGTTCGACGGACCCGGGGATTCATCCAGGACAATTATGCGAGCATCGATTGCCCTCTTTGTGGAACAACAGTCCGAGCCATCGAAGTGGCCTGTTCAAGGTGTGGCCGAAAGAAAGACAAACTTGACCGCCGCTATCTGACCTTCTCCGACGGTTCACGCTCCTACTTCCCGAAGCGAGACCCCCAAACGGTCAAATTCAAAATCGACGACAAGGATCCTCAAGATCAGTATGCCAAACTGTATGCGCCGCAGGTTGTCGACGTCATTAACTCACTGAACCTGCCACGTTACGGACTCGGTAACTACATCGCACCCGCTCCACACGAACCTCCCACGCAGACGGAAGCAAAGGCTTTGCAGGACCTTTCACGGGCGGGGAAGCGACTAATGGGCTTCTGTCGAACCAATATTTTCAAACGTCTCGAGAGTGGTGGAGAGGCCTTCATCCAGTCCATCGAGCGCCATATTCTGAGAAACCACGTTTATCTTTATGCCATCGAAAACGATCAGCTCTTGCCGCTCGGCACTCAAGACGCTTCCATGCTGGATTCACGATTCGACGATACCGACGAGGAAGCGAGCGTTGACGCTGAGCTATTTGATGTTGAAAACGGGGAGGAAGAGACTTCACCTGTCGAGCTGAACGCGCTGAGAACTGAAGGAGACTTCAAGAGCCGGGCGGCTGAACTTTATCAGGAATATAGAACGAAGTTTCACCGCCGATTCAAATGGCTGCGGCCGAGCTTGTTCGTTCTGTCTTTGCAGACAGATCTCGATCGCGATGCGAGTGCCCTATTGAATATCCTCCAGATGTCCGGCGAATGGAACCCGAACAATGATGCCAAGCTTGAGGCGCTTTTCTTGCTCCTCACCCGGAAACATCCTTATCAGAAAGTGATTGTGTTCACTCAGTTTGCCGATACAGTGAATTATCTCGAGACCCAACTGAGATCAAGAGGGATCGGTCGTCTCGCGGGCGTAACAGGCGATTCTCCAGATCCAACGGCTTTTGCAAGACGGTTCAGTCCTGTGAGTAATGGCAAGCGAGATCAAATAAGCCCCGAAAATGAATTGCGCGTATTGATTGCGACAGACGTTTTGAGCGAAGGTCAGAATTTGCAGGACTGCTTTATTATCGTCAACTACGATCTTCCCTGGGCCATCATCCGACTCATCCAACGCGCGGGCCGAGTCGATCGAATTGGCCAACAGGCTGAGGAAATCCTGTGTTATTCCTTCCTACCGGCAGACGGCGTTGAGCGGATTATCCGACTTCGCTCCAGAGTTCGTGAACGCTTGCGGGAAAATGCCGAGGTCGTAGGAACAGACGAAGCCTTCTTTGAAGATGATCGCAACGACCAGGCAGTTGTGGACCTTTATAACGAGAAATCCGGCATCCTTGATGGCGACGCAGACACAGAAGTCGACCTTGCTTCCTATGCATTTCAAATCTGGCAGAACGCCATCACAGCCGATCCGAGCCTTCAAAAGACTGTCTCAGAAATGCCGCCGGTGGTTTTTTCTACTCGACCACATCAAGCCACCGCCAAGAATCCCGAGGGGGTGTTGGTGTATTTGCGCACGGCGGATGGAAATGATGCATTGGCGTGGGTGGACAAAGACGGCAATCGCGTCACTGAATCCCAGCTCGCCGTTCTGCAAGCAGCAGAATGCCCACCGGACACTCCATCTCTGCCGCGGCTGGAAAAGCACCACGCCCTTGTCCGAGACGCAGTGAAAATGATTGCTCAAGAGGAAAAGACTGTCGGTGGCCAGTTGGGGCGGCCTTCTGGCGCCCGTTTTCGAACCTTTGAGCGTTTGAAACGATATGCGGGGTCTGTTAAAGGCACCCTTTTCGAGAGTCAAGAACTCTTGCGGGCCATCGATGAAATCTACCGATACCCCCTGCGCCAAGCAGCCACCGACACGCTGAACCGTCAACTCCGCAGCGGGATCTCTGACGAAATGTTGGCTCAGTTGGTCCTGGCTTTGCGCGATGAAGATAGGCTTTGCCTCATCCGTGAGGAAGAGCAAGCCGAAGAGCCGCGGATTATTTGCTCCTTGGGATTGAAAGGGTCAGCCCCGAATAAGAAATGACAAACCTAAACATCCCTCGCACGCGAGAGCTTTTGAAAAGCTTTGATTTAAGGCCGCTCTTCATCGAGGAACTTGGCTGGGATCGCCACTCTGGGAAGCTCCCAGTCGTCATTGGTTCCCAAGATTTCCTGCTTGAGGCTATCGCCGAAAAGCGCGGCATGGTGGCTTATCTCTGCGCAACGCCCAGCGGACAATGCTTGGAAGATCACTCTCTTCGGCTAAAGATTGAAAAGCAGGTTGCCAAGACTGTTCATGAGCATTTAATCATCTTCACTGACGGAGCTCACGCGCGGCAAATCTGGCAATGGGTGAGACGCGAACCGGGCAAACCTGTTGCCTGCCGTGAGCATCCTTTTCATCGAGCTCAATCAGGTGAGGCACTCGCTCAAAAGCTTCAGACCATTGCCTTTTCGTTTGACGAAGAGGAGAACCTCACACTGACCGACGTGACGCTTGGCGCTCGTGCGAGTTTCGATGTCGAACGCATCACCAAGCGGTTTTACGACCGATTCAAGAAGGAACACTCCGGTTTCCTTGAATTCATCGCTGGCATCGCTGAAAGTCCTGACCGTGAGTGGTATGCCTCTGTCATGCTCAACCGGTTGATGTTCGTGTATTTCGTCCAACGCAAGGGCTTCCTCGACGGAGACCACAATTACCTCCGCAATCGTCTGCGGCGGATGCAAATCGATCACGGCAAGGACAGGTTTTACTCCTTCTATCGCTACTTCCTTCTCCGCCTCTTCCACGAAGGATTGGGAAGCAAAGGGCGTACCTCAGAGCTTGAAAAACTGCTCGGCAAAATTCCATACCTCAACGGCGGCCTTTTCGAGAAGCACTCCGTTGAGCAACGCTATTCAAATATTCAGATACCCGACGAAGCCTTTGAGCGCATCTTCGATTATTTTGACCAGTACCAATGGCACTTGGATGAGCGCCCGCTTCGCGCTGACAATGAAATCAATCCTGATGTCCTCGGCTACATCTTCGAGAAGTACATCAATCAGAAGCAAATGGGGGCTTATTACACTAAAGAGGACATCACCGAATACATCAGCAAGAACACTGTCCTGCCGTTTTTGTTCGATGCCGCCCGCACCAAGTGCAAGATCGCTTTCGAAAACCCAAACGGCCCAACTATCTGGGATTTACTTAAGGACGATCCGGACCGGCTCATCTACCCGGCCATCAAGCATGGCGTCAGTTGGGACATCTACGCCAACGACGGCAAAGGAGCGTCCCTTAAGTCCATCCGGAAACTCCCTGATGAGATTGCGGATGGCTTGGATGATGTTTCTAAGCGTACGAAGTGGAATAGGCCGGCACCCACTGACTATGCTCTCCCTACCGAAATCTGGCGCGAAGTCGTCTCCCGACGCCGGCGTTATGAAGAAGTCCGGCATAAGTTGAGCAGCGGTGCTGTGCGCAACATTAACGATCTGATCACACTCAATCTGGACATTCGCCAGTTTGCCCAGGACGCAGTTGAGAGCTCCGAGGGTCCAGAACTGCTCCGCGCATTTTGGCACGCCATCCAGCACGTGACTGTCCTCGATCCCACTTGTGGCTCTGGAGCATTTCTGTTCGCCGCCCTCAACATCCTCGAGCCGCTCTACGAAGCCTGCCTCGGACGCATGGAGGCCTTCGTCGAAGACCTCGACCGCTCCGGAGAGAAGCATCGGCCCGAGCAGTTCTCTGACTTCCGCAACGTTTTGTATCGTGTTGAAGGGCATCCGAACCGCCGCTACTTTATCTTCAAAAACATCATTCTCAACAACCTCTTCGGTGTGGACATCATGGAAGAGGCGGTGGAAATCTGCAAACTGCGCCTGTTTCTCAAGCTCGCCGCACAGGTCGAGCCGGACGTTACCAAAGAAAATCTCGGCATCGAGCCGCTGCCCGACATTGATTTCAACATCCGCGCCGGCAAC
>JBAVHJ010000204.1:0-2513 GCA_049685715.1 Terriglobia bacterium
GGAGGTGCGTGACGATGGATCGGGGCTCCCGGAGGAGGGCGGTGAAACCCTGAAAGAAGGGATCGGCCTGGGAAATACCCGAACACGGTTGGAACAACTCTATGGTACCACCCATCGATTCGAGCTCTCCAACGCACCGAACGGCGGGCTCGTGGTGAGTTTGATGATTCCATTCCGCGCGGAGTTCCAGGGCGGACAAAAGGTGCATTCCGATGAGGGTTCGAGTCCTAATCGTTGATGACGAAGTACTGGCCCGTAAGAGGATCCGGGACCTGCTCGAGGGGCAGGCGGATTTCGAGATTGTCGGTGAGTGCTCCAATGGGCGTGATGCCGTGCACAAGGTTTTGGAGCTTTCCCCCGACCTGCTTTTCCTGGATGTTCAGATGCCCGGACTGAATGGATTGGGCGTATTGGAAGCGGTAGGCCCGGAGCGCATGCCGGTGGTCGTTTTTGTCACTGCCTATGACCAGTATGCGCTGAAAGCCTTCGAGGTACACGCACTCGACTACCTTTTGAAACCATTCGACCGTTCGCGCTTCCAGGAATCGCTCCAGCGCGCGAGGGCACAAATTCAGCGTGTGAGAACGGGGGACCTCAGTGAGCGGCTGATGTCGTTGCTTGATGACCTGAAGGGGGAGCGAAAATTTCTGGACCGGCTCGTCGTCAAAGCGGCTGGCCGCATTTTCTTTTTGAGAGTGGATGAGATTGACTGGGTCGAGGCCGCCGGGAACTATCTGCGTCTGCATGTCGGAAGGGAATCCCATCTTCTTCGCGAGACCATGAGCCAGATTGAGCGCCAACTCGATCCCCACCAATTCTTGCGCATCCACCGTTCCACGATCGTCAACATCGAACAAGTGAAGGAACTCCGCCCCCTGTTTCATGGAGAATATGCAGTCATCTTACGTGACGGGCGCCAGTTGACGCTGAGCCGTGCTTACCGAGGGAGATTGGACGAGCGTTTGCGAATGCCGCATTGAGACTCCCGATTTTGAAACCCTGCTTGAGATGCCGACCCCGAGGTTATGGGTTGGAAACCCTCATGGGTCGACACGTGGAAGCCGAATGGGGTTTATCCTGTAATGTTCCTCTCGATCCCCGTCGTCAGTTGATCCTCATCTGAAATCTGAAATTTGAAATTTGAGATAACGTCAGCCGATCTGGGAAGGACGTCCGTGCAACCCGCGCTCGGGCCAGACTGTAAACTTCCTAGAGTTATAGACCACCACGTGGAAAACAATCCACACAACCAACGGACGCACGGTTCTAGTCCCGCGCCGTTGGGCCCCGAAAACAGCCCATCGATGCTTTCTGCAATCGTTTGGAGAATTTCCTCCGGGGTTCTTAGTTTCGAGATTCAGTCTTAAGGCCTCTGATGTTCGTCACCCTTTTCCACCCGATAATCCCCGAAATTCAGCAATCTATCCCAAATCTGTTGCCGCTCCCAGGTGTTGGAGCTAGGTTCCTGCCGCAACTCAATACACTCTTGAAAGAAGTGGAGAATCATCCCGATGATCAAGACACGTCTTGTTCGGTCCTTCGGTATTGTTGCGCTGGCCACCTTGCTGTCCATGGAATTTGGCCCCAGCAGTCTCAGTCTGACCGTATCTGAGGGCTCCAGGCCCGGGGACGAGCAGGACAAGGTTGCCGCGTCGCAGGAGAAAACGGCGTCACAGCAATATAAGAACATCCAGGTGTTCAAAGACCTGCCCGCCTCCCAGTTGTTCAGCGCCATGCAATTCATTGCGGCTTCGTTGGGGGTGGGTTGTGATCACTGCCACGTGACCGCCGAGCGCGGCAATTGGCCGATGGAAAAGGACGACAAGAAGACCAAGCAGACCGCCCGCAAGATGATTTTGATGATGCGCGAGATTAATACCACCAACTTTGAGGGAAAGCTTGTGGTCAACTGCGCGAGCTGTCACCAGGGAAGATCCCGTCCATTGCCCATTCCCCCTCTCAAAGGAGGCCTCATCGTCTCCCTGGGATCGGGGAACGAGGGTCCGAAGCCGTCGGATTCCCTGCCCACGGCGGATCAAGTTATTGACAATTACGTGCGAGCTTTGGGTGGCGGGGACGCCCTGGCGAAGATCAAGACCGCCGTGTTCAAAGGATCGATCCTGTTCTCAAACGGAAGACCCCTGCCGATGGAGGTCTCCGCCGCTGCTCCCAATAAGGTGTTGTGGACGCTCACGACTCCGAACGGGACGATTGACCGGGGATTCAACGGACGCGTCGGGTGGGTCAAGAGTCGTGAAGCGGTCCACCCGCTCAGCGGATCTGAACTGGCACAAATCAAACGAAGAGCAGAGTTCAATGAGGAGGCCCGCTTCAAGGAGTTGTATCCCGTAAGATCACTGCGCGATAAAGAATCGGTCGAAGGCCACGAGGCTTACGTCATGGAGGCCACGGGAGTCGATGGGGTTCGAGAGAAGATGCTTTTTGATGTCCAGAGCGGGCTCCTGGTTCGACGGATAACACTAGCAGAAACCCCCCTCGGTCTCCTCCCCAGC
>JBAVHJ010000205.1:0-1873 GCA_049685715.1 Terriglobia bacterium
CTGCCAATCAAGAAAATCAGCCACCACGGAAAAGAGGATCCGCTACGGACTGCGGGTCGCCCCATGGCAGCGCGACCAATCGATTTGAGCAACCCGAAGAGAATGAATATTCCGAAAAGGGCCCAAATCCCTAAGCCCGAGCCACCTCCCCGGCTTCGGCGGGTGCCCGAGCGGCGAGGAGGGGGAACCTGCAAGGTTCCGCCCACCGCTGAGGCCAACATCTGCACGCCCGTGATCATGCCGCCATCGTAATCGCCTTGCTTGAACCGGTCGCGAATGACGCGGTAGATCTCGGAGGCGGTGGCATCGGGAACTTTGTCTTCAAGACCGTACCCCACCTCGATCCACATCTGCCGCTCGTCCTTGGCCACCAGCAAGAGAAGCCCGTTGTCCACGCCCTTCTTTCCAACTCCCCATTGGCCAAAAAGATCAGTGGCATAGTCCTGGACGGCGCGATCGCCGATCGAAGAAACCGTAACCACGGCCAGTTCGGTTCGTTGCTCCCGCTCCAGCTGTATTGCCAATTGCTCGATCTGCTGCCGCGCAGCCGGACTGAGCATGTTGGCAAAATCGCTGACATATCCCTGGGGCTTGAGCGGAATCTTCGCGGCATGCAGTTTTACGGGGGCCATCAGGCCCGCCGCTAACAACAAGGCAGCCGACAATCTCATGATCCATTGCATGTCGTCGTTCCGCGTGAATTCATCGGCAGGCGAAGTCTTGGCGTTACCGCCCCGGTGAATCCGTTCTGCATGATGGGTTCGAAATCGAAGGAAGCACAAGCTTAGCATTGATACCAAATGGCCTCCTGTTTGAAGTTCCTTCGTACCACAAAGTACGTAATCCGTCAAAATCGGTTTCGTTTTTCGGCGCGGGGGCGAGAGCAGACGGTTTGAAACAGGATTAACAGGATTCAACAGGATTATAGCAATCTCAGGTCGCTCACGTGGGGCAGGCGTCCTCGCCTGCCTCACATGTGTACCCCTTTGCCATAAAGTGGCAGGCGAGGATGCCTGCCCCACACCGGAGACCGGTCCTTTTAATGTACTTGACGCACGTGTGAATTACAGCGAGTTCAGGAATTCTCGGAGTTGATGCTTCTCAATCGGAGTCAGCCGCTCATAGCTCTCGATGACAAAGGAAGCCTCTCCACGGTGGCGGATGATGGCGAGGTGCATGGTTTGAGACTTGCCGTCGTGCATCATCCAGGGGCGCGCGCTCAGGCCCCACAGCGGTGCGGTGCGCATCTTGTTGGCGGTGGATTGCCCTCCGATTTGAACGATCCCATCGCCGGTCCCGACATCGTGCAACAGAAAATCGCTGAAGGGATGAATGGTCTTTTTTCCCAGGGCCTCGGGAATTTTGAACGTCCCGCCGTTGATCAGGGTGCCCGCCGGCGCGGTTTTAATGGTTCGCACATGACAAATGCCGCAACCAATGCGATCGAATGATCTCTGAGCCAGCCTGGACAGCAGGCGACCGAGCGAGTTGGTCGCCTCGCGGTGGTGTCTGGGTTGCACGAATAAAGCGGGCCGGCCGGTCGATGGTGGCAAGTCCCGTGGCCGGATCCGCTTTGTCTTCTGGATCTGATTTGCTTTGAGCTTGCGGCGAACTCTCGGTGGGATACAGGCGGTTAGTGATTCCAATCTCATTGCGGAGGGAATCGGCCACGGCGGAGAGCAGGCTGCCATGTTGGTCCTTCCATCCGAACCGGCCGACTCGTCTTCTGCCGGGCGCTTCGAGAACCGGTACCCAGACCACTTCTCCAGCGATGCGGCCTCCGCTTGAGCCTGGCTGTTCCCGGGCTATGGAGATCAACGTGGAGTTATCAATCACCTCGACAAAGCCGTCGCCAAGCAGATTGATCGATAAC
>JBAVHJ010000206.1:0-3675 GCA_049685715.1 Terriglobia bacterium
CGCGGATTCAGGTTCTCAACAACGAAGTTTGCCTATGCCCCATGGTCGGCCTCGGTTTTAACGGTCGAAACCTGGGAGCCGATCTTGTCTTCGATCTTTCGGATGCGGGAATTCATTTGCTTGGCCTGGGCCTTGGGGAAGGAAGCGCCATCGCTGTGAAGAACGACCCGGAGCATTTCCGCCAGACAGGAAGGATCATACCCCGCTTTTTTCAGGAACTGGATGGCAAGGGCGTCGGCTGTGAACTCATCATCTCCGAATGCGGTGAAGGCTTGCGTCCCGCTCGATTTCGTCCGGGCGACCTGGTGCCCCATCTCGTGGGCGATGGCGCCGGCCAGTTCTTCTTCGCTGGAAATCGTTTGCAGTAGTCCCTGGGTCACGATGATGCGTCCATCACTGACTGAAAAGGCATTGATCTGCTCGAGAGGAAGAATCACCGCGTGAAATGAAGCCTGCAAGTTTGATCGATCAGCCAATCGCTCGATGAGCCGGTCCATGGTCGCCAGAGCTTCCTGATCATTGGTGTAGGTGAAGTCCGCAGCCATGGTCGTGGCTGTAAATGTCCCCAGGAGGATCGCGATGAGCAGGATTTGTGTGGACCGTTTCGTCATAAGACCTTCCATATTCCGGATGTAGAATAAGCGAAACGGTAGTGCTTCCAGGTGATTTGAAAGACACGGGTCACGAATTACAGAGAAACCCTAATTGAACACTATCTATATATGTTGCAATATCTTACACACATTGCCTGCTCGGAGCCAGTGATTCAAATCACCTCTTTTGGGGGTGGAACTTGAATCTCGAGTGCTTGAAGCAGATTCAGGGTTCAGGATTGAGAAACAGGGGGAGAATCAACCCCTTGGAAGGGATCAATGAGAATTGTTTATTGAGGCGGCAAGGAAAGAACCTAGAGGGTTTGTATACGAGAAACTTCGATGTAAATTCAATAATGGAATCGCAGGGGATTTACGCCCCCACTCACATCGCGGGCTCACTGAAAAACTTCTCACGGTGAGCCCGTAGAGGCAGGGGTGTTTTAATCCAGGGGTCGGAAATCAGGTTGATTTCGTTGGAGTCGAAACCATCCCGAAGCCAGTCCTCTTCATTTGAAAAAGAATCCCAATTCATCGGGCGCGGGCAAAGTGGAAGTCTCGCTGAAATGGCGCTGCAGTTCCGCCAGCTTCTGCTGTAACTTCGCCCATCGCTCCAATTCGAGATCATACCGGACAAGAACATTATCCATCCAATAGGGACGATTCTCTCCCAGCCACAACTGCCGATAACTACTCCGGAGGGCTGAAGCGGTGTCGCGGAGGTCTCCTACAAGACCATCAACATAATTCAGCCGGTGGAGATTCCGGTTGACCCGGCCGCGTTCTCCCAGATGGAGATAGCCATCCCAGTAAACTTTGCTCATCTGCTCCGCATAAACCATCTTCATTCCCAGATAGTCGAGCCGTCGCGCCGCAAAGATGAGAGCCTCAAGGGTATCCTGATTCCGATGGGCCCGACTCGTGGTCCTGTAAAGCAATGCGAGTGAATCTTCGGCTAGAAGGCGTATCGATCGGGCAGACGGGAGAATCTTTTTGAGATCCACAACTCCGTCCGCGGAAAGGTAATTTGCCCAAACGAGCGCGTTACTGGCATCTCCCAACCCCGCCTGGGAAATGGTTTCATGAATCTTCGCAAAATTATCGATCGCGGTGGCGAAGGCATGATCGTTGTTCCGGTAGAAGGCCCAATCAAAGTTATTCCGGAATTGGTCGATGGAAGATTCTCCGGGTTGCCAGGCCGCCGCCGCCCCGAAGACCAGGCCGTACCACGTCATCTGGAAGAGCGCTTCCCCGTCATCATCCCAGGTCGTGTTGAACATCCCCATGGCTCCCAGCTTTTGTCCGTCACGCACAAAGTTCCGAATATTCTTCAGAGCCATATTGTTATTGGGAAACACGCGGTTCCAGTTATTCACGCCGGGGCAGACCATGACATCCAATCCCGCATCGCGAAAGGGTTTGATCAGAGACTCGAAATCGTCGCGAGGATTGTAGTTCCACGTCATCACAATCATATCCGGGGGAAGTTCCTTTAGGAGTTCCGGGTAATGCAAGGCAATATCCCCCCAAAACATCAGCCTCTTGTGATATGGCTCCATCAGCTCCCGAACTTTAATGATGTGGTCAAAATAGACTTTGCCCAATCCTTCCTTCTCTTTTAATGCCTTGGTCTGACCCTCGCCAAGCTCAAAAGTCTCATCAGCTCCGATGTGAAAAAACTTCGAAGGGAAAAGGGGAACCAAATCCCCATAGAGACGCTTAATGAAAGCATACGTCTCGGGGTTGGTGGGGGTCAGAACATTCCCGTAGGGCAGTTCCGCGAGATCACTGTACTTTTCCCATTTCAGTACGTGATGGAGATGTCCAAAGGCCTGTTGTTCAGGCACGATGTCCACATGATATCGCCGGGCATACTCGACTAATTCTTTCACCTCGGCGGGGGTGAGGGAGCCTTCCCGGGGGCCGATCAGAGGCTCCGACTGGTACTCAAAAGGATACTCAAGGTACTCCGACCACATGTTCAGCTTGTATTCTGCCACCGTTCGAATCTGGCGTTTTATGAACTCGAGGGTGGGAACCGGACCACGGCTAATGTCGTCATGAACGCCGCGATATCGCATGGCGGGCCAATCCCGGATGTGTGCTCCCAGAACATGGGTCCCCCGATCTCCTTCGGGAACGACCATCTGTTTCAGTGTCTGTACGGCGTAAAAGATACCTTCCGCGGTATTAGCGGCGGCCACGACCCCACTCCCATCAACATCCAGGGCATAGCCCTCCGGATCAAACTTCTCATCAAGCGCCAGGTGCCGCTCTTCGAGCAATCGCATGAAGGGGCGGCTGGCCGCATTGCTGCGCAAAAGGGCAATCACATTCTTGACCTTGCCTTTGAAGGAGCCTATGGAAGGCTTGAATCCGGCGGCTTGCTGAATCTCCTCGGCTAACTGTTCAGCCGCGAAATGGTCGTCGGCGTTCTTGAGATCGGTGATCTCAATCCGCGTGTTTTTATCTAGAACAAAATCCTTGTTTCCCGTTTGCAGTTCACGCGGTTGGGGGATGACGCGGAGCTCCGCCGAGCTCCCCACAGTCGTAATTATGAAGAGACAGATAAAGGCCCAACTCCACCAACGAACCATGATTGCCTCCAATTCGGGATAAAGTTTAGTGTGTTGCAAGGGTATTTGGATTGGTCCAGCGACTTTTGCGGACGACGGGTTCGAAGGCTATTTAACATGACCCGGAACCGCTGTCAACGGAGTTGCCGGCTGAAGCAAGTAACAACCTTATTCTAACCTGAATTCCAAAATTCCTGCCGGGCGGACAACCCTGTCTTCCCTTCGATATGAAATCCGGGCGCACAATCTCCTAATTTTATAGTAGGAAATCCTGTTTGAAGAGAAGGGTAAAACACCAGGGGAGATTCATTCCCAGAGGAAAGATGGAGGGACCTCCTACGAGGCCGCCTTCCGAACTAAGAGCTGCTTTACAAGGCCAACCAAGCGTGCCAAACCGGGGAGAGAACCGAGGTGATCGTCGACCTCACCCATCCACGCTCAATCTCGGTATATCCCACTTCAGTGGTAGATTCCATCTCCTAATACTTCTTGGAGTGCATTCATCG
>JBAVHJ010000207.1:0-5082 GCA_049685715.1 Terriglobia bacterium
ACCGTAAACGACATCCGGTCGGTAGAGGTGGTCACCCGTCCACCGCGCAGGTAGGCAAACGGATTAAACAAAGAGTTCAACCCGAAATCGATATTGTAAGCGGCAAACGGCTGGTCGCCCGCCGCAATATCAAACTTCCAGTCTCCGAGGTGATAGTCCGACAATTCAAGCATTCCCCGGGTGGGACGAATAGAATTATTGGTGTTCGCGACATCGAAAGAGGTTTTCAGCAACCCCCAGTTTGGAATGAACTCGTAGGTATCGACCCGAAGGTCCGCATTCGTATATCCCGGAATGGCCAGGGAGAAGAGCGGGTTGTTGAGGATATTGGAAGAGGTTCCGGTGGCGTTGTTATTGAACTGGAACTGGACGGTGGCGCCGCCGGCCTCTTCGCCCCGAAGAATTTGTGCCGGGATCAACAGAGAGCACAGCATCAGGGCAGCGCAAAGGACTGTTTTCAGCCTGCCCTGCCACCGAGATTGTGTTCTTGCGTTGGTCTTCATGGTCAGCATCTACTTTTTAACTTCCGGCTGGCTCGAAGGATTCGGTTCCACCCGCGTTTCTGCTTCCAGCAGCTCTTTCAATCCGATGTCCAGGCTACTGACAATCGTAAATCCGTCCGTAGGGAGGATCCCTTTGACCGGTACGAAAACGTCCCGCTCCGACTGCGGGAGGACGACCGAATCGTTGATCGGCAGGGTTTCAATCACCTTTCCCTGCTTGTCGAGAATCTTGCTCTCTCCCTTGAACCGGAAGTGAGAGGGTCCGCTGTTCTTCAAGGTGATCCGCACTCCCACCTGGCCCGTGTTCTTTTCGTCAATCACCACCTGTTGGGCGGTGATGGTTCCCTGGGGAGTCGTTTTCCCCACGCGGTTGTAAATGATGGCGCCGACGCGGGCATTCAAGTAAGCGGCATGCGCGTCTTGCCCCGGCGCGATATTGGGAACCGACTCAATCATGATCGCCGTGTGGTATCCACCCGCGGGAGTCTCCTTGGGAACCGTGAAAGTGTACCGGATGATCTGGTGGCCATAGGGGGCCACATCAAACTCTGCGGGGTTTACGACAATCCAATCACTCATCGAGAATTCGGGGGACTTTCCTTTTTTTACGAAGGTGGGACTTCCATCGCGCGTCAGATACCAATCTGCCACCGTCACGCGCATGTGGATATTCTCTGCCGAGTCATTGTCCACGGTGATGCCATCAGTCTTGGTCTGCCCCGGCTGAACTTCGTGCTCCGACCGGATTGGAAAAACGCCGATGGCGACATCGGCTCGAAGGGATGTCATGGATCCGAAGATCACCACGGCGACAATCAGCAAGCTCAACCGCCTCACCGCCGATTCAGCGCGCCGCTCAATTCCGCTTTTCTTTGTTTCTGTCCCCGGCATCATTCGTTCCTCATCCCCGATTGAAGTTCCTTTATTTCTCTCGAATGCTTTGTTCAACTCGCCTGACCTCGCTTCACTATCGATCCAACCACTTTCACTACGCTGCATTGTCCGAAAATAATGTCTCAATACTTTTACATCTATGGAATGTCTCCCAATTTTTTGCGGTGGCGTGTGTGGCGTCCAGAAATCGTAAAATTTCCAAGCCCCCAAATTGCAGAAAGATTAACCCGGGCGTGAAAAACTCCCTTTCCATCGCCTCGTCCATACCCCTTCGGATCCTTGGGTTTCTCACAGCTTAAACCAAGTCCTGTGAAGGTCCTGGAGTCATCGACCCGCAGATCTTCATTGAACTAGCAGCAAACCAACCTCCAAACGAATATCCTGTTATGTGTGAACCATTTACGAGAAAACGGAGGAGCCACATTATTAACAATTTATGGCTCTGGCATATGGTTATTCGTCAACCCTCATTAAGGACAGACGAAACCAAAAAACGGTGAGCTCGCCGACCAAGGCTGCTTAATCAATGGGGATGATGATCCGTTGCGTGAGCTGGGAGGAAAACTCCACGATGCGTTCCCGGGGTAAGACCGTCTGAACTTGTTCGTTGACCGGAAAACAACCCTGAACCTCAAAGAACATCACAATCCAGAATCCAGAGACTCTCCAAGCTAGATACAGTGAGCGAGCTCAAGGCGATGCGGTGACCACGGTGATTGTTTGATTGTAAGTGCCCGTGTTGTAACCCCACTGGTTTTTCAGCGAAAAACTCGTATTACAGTTGAACTGGCCGGTTGGAGTGTTCCCGTGTCCTTGGATCACATCTTGTGGGACCGTCGAGCTCATCGTCCCGGGTATGCAGGTGCATCCGTTATTACAAGCACGTCCGGTCATTGTTGAGGTCCAAGTCAGGTTCGCTATGGGGATTTTGCTCACACCATCAGAGTTCAGAAGATCGCCATTTGCCAGGAGGTGAACCGACCAATTCTGATTAGCCCCGTTAGTCACCTTAACTTTTATCAGGACGGTGGCACTGCCTGGAATTTGAGCCACTGAGCTCGGATTGGCATCGGGAAAGGTGATTGAGGACGGAGTGACAGTAAGGGTAAAGGCGATCGCTGCAAATGAGGGCGAACTCCACACCAAGGTAACTGTCAACGCGAGAATTGCGATTGCTAAATTCGCTGCCTTTTTCTCAATCATTGGTCCACCTATTTTTTCTCGAGGGAGCTGGTGCAGCGGGAAGGTTCTTCCACCCTCCTGCTGCCCAATGGAATTGAACTGATAAAGGGCGCATTAGGGAGCTGTCAGCGTGTAGGTCACCGTCGCGGTGTAACTGCCGGTATTATAAGTCCAGTTATTGGCGAGAACGAAACTATATGTGCCATTGTATGTCCCGCTTCCATTGCCGAAGGTGGCCGCGCTCTGCGCTGAGGCTTTGTTCAGGGTCCCTGCGATGAATGGCGCGCCCGAAGCGGTCCAACTCACTGCGCTGATGGGAATGGTATCGGAACCCGATGTCAGATCGTTGGCGGAGGCAACTGTCAATGTCGCTGCGGTCGCTTTTCCCGTGCGCACCCGGGCGGTCACTGCGACGGGGTTGTCCGCTGGGACGGAACTCACCGTGGTCGGACTGGAATCAGCAAAGTTAATCGTCGTGGGTGCAAGCACCAGTTCGGCGCGGGCCGAAACGGTGGCATTGATGGTCAGGGTTCCAGTGGATGAGGCCGCGAAGGTAACGCTACTCAGGATGAGGGCGGCCCCGGCTATTGCTGTGATTGTCATCAGGGTCTTCAAAAAGTTTTTCATGTTGGTCTCCAAAGTTTATTTTGTAAAGATTGTGAAAGCAAAAATTTATGGGGCGGTCAGGGTGTAGGTCACCGTCGCAGCATAACTGCCCGTGTTGTAGCTCCAGCTATTGGCCAGGGTAAAAGTGTAGGTCCCGTTGTAGGAGCCGCTGCCGTTTGCAAAATTGGCCGCACTTTGCGCCGTGGTCTTGTTCAGGGTCCCGGCAATGAACGGACCCGCTGAGGCCGTCCAGCTGACATTGCTGGCGGGGATCGAGTCACCCCCCGATGTCAGATCTCCACTCACTGCCGCCAGGAGGGTTGCCTTGCTGTTTGCGGCAGTCCGCACGTTGGCACTCACCGCTACCGTAGAGTTGGCGGCGATGGTTGGCGATGTGGTGGGGCTTGCATCCGCAAAGCTGATGGATGAGGGCGACAACGTCAGCTCGGCACGAGCTGACACCGTCGCATTGATCGTTAAGGTCTGTGTAGCATTCGCTGCAAAAAGAGTGGTGCCGGTCATTAGGGCAACCACAATCATCGCTGCAAGAATCGTTAAGATCTTCCCGGTGGGTCTCGAATTGTTTTTCATGGTTTCCTCTTTTTTGATTGAAATTTGTTTTTTTTCGGACTCATCAAGGGGCTTAACACTGGACTTGCTGGCTAACATTTGGTCTTTCAAATTCTGCTTGGTCAAGTTCACTGTTAAACCCCTCTCGATGTTCACAGCCATGTTTTATAACTTTCATATGACAAAAATGTGACGATTAGGAAATTCTATGGCTGGAAATTCGAACGGAGGGTAGGCCCCACGCGCGACCCTTATTTTATTGGGGTCCGACGATCTAAGCTTCTCTAAATAAAGGTTATAATTTCACACTTTTGTGACAATTGAGGTTTTGAAAAAGTTGAGTGAAGTTGTAACTTTCGAGAAAGTGGTGTCAAAAATGTAACGATATTGGATCGAGAGGCGCGGGATAGGGGATGACTCTAACGGATGCTCCAATCCGTTACTTTCCCTCTCGAAATACAGACACCTCAACCCCCAAACAAGGGACTGTAAAGAACGGGTTTGAATTAGGTTGATAGGGAAAGAAGGAAAGAGATCCAAGAGGATCAGGATTCCCTATACGGGACCTGCAAACACCCATATTAATGGGATTTTCCATCCCCTGGGCCTACCGAGATGAATCTCGTTATGGATTCGCCGCAGTAACCGTTAGCGATTGGGAATAGGACCCCGTGTTGTAACTCCAGTCGTTCACAAGCGTGAAATTGACGTTGCAGGTATAGCTGCCGAATCCAAAGAACCCTGTGTAGCCACTCCCGTCCAGGAGATGTTGTGGGCTCGATTTACTGGCTGTTCCACCCATGCAGGAACATCCCCCGGAGCAGCTCCCGCCCGCGCGCGAAGCAGTCCACCCTAATTTAGAGATTGGAATTGCGCTTCTTCCGTCGGAGTTTAGGAGATCGCCTCCCGCCAGGCTTGTGACCGACCAGGTCCCATTGCCCCAAGAAGCGGTGACCTGCAACTGCACGATCGCACTCGCTGAGATGCCCGGGAAGTTAGTCGGATTCTGATCGGGGAAGTTGATTGAACTGGGATTAAGATTGAGCGACAGGGTTCCCTGGGCAAGGGTGGAGGAACTCACGATCAGCACACCCATCATGACAGCCATCCACGCAATCAGATGACGCGGGAAGATGCCCTTCATCCTTGACTCTCTCTGGACTCGTCTCGCGGGTATCATTGGCTTATTCATCATAGCCACACTTTGGTCAGAGGGGATAGAGCGTACAGCGGGACAGTTCTTTCACCGCCCCGCTGCTGCATCTATCGAAGCCCACAGCAGCCACTTTTATGGAGCGGTCAATGTGTAGGTGACCGTGGCGGTGTA
>JBAVHJ010000208.1:0-15063 GCA_049685715.1 Terriglobia bacterium
CGGGTGCGATCCCACCCGTTATCGTCCCTCTTCGGAGGCTCTGTTGCGCCGATTGCTCAAAGGAGAGGAAATGCCAACGATTCATCCCTTGGTTGATCTCAACAATTGTCTTTCCGCCAGCCTTGCGGTGCCCTGCTGCGTTATGGCGGAGGATGCGCTTTCGCCTCCGTTTATCTTTCGGGCGGGGAAGCCAGGAGAAAGTTACGAATCGCTGCGCGGTCCTTTCAACTTGGAAGGTAAACCCTTGCTCGCCGATGCTCGAGGTCCATGTGACGCTCCCATCACCGGGGGGCAACGTGTGAAGGTCACGGCCGATACCCGCCGGGCGTGGCTGGTCGTCTATCTCCCCGCCGACGTCGTAAAACCGGAGGCGGTAGAACAGCGGCTCATGGAATTGCTGGCGGCGGCTCCCGTCGCCCGCGTTCACCTGACGGCTGCAACATGAATCCATTCCTGTGTCACGTGAAAATCACCCGAGCCTCGAGAACAAGAATAGAGTGATCACCCACGAGCTTCCGTGTGGTTGCTCCAGGCGGTCCGATCCGATGGATACATTTTTGCCACCCCTCAACGTCTTCAACGGAAACGTGGCGTTCCCGGTGTGGCGCACATTTGACGTGCCGGTTTATCGCGCAATCCCGTGAAGTTTTATCTTCAAGTTTTCATCGAAAGGAGTTTTGGAATGCGAAAAGTCTTAGGAGTGTTTATATGCCTGACGTGTCTTGGGGGGATCCCTTTGACCCGGGCCGAGAGTCCGCTGTTGTTGCGCACCCCGACCGTGAGCAAGACGCAGATTGCGTTCAACTATGGGGGTGATTTGTGGATCGTCGGCAGGGAGGGAGGGGACGCGCGGCGGTTGACCACGGGAATCGGGATTGAGACCGGTCCCTTTTTCTCCCCCGACGGAACCCGGATTGCTTTCACCGGCGAGTATGCCGGCAACCTGGATGTCTATGTGGTGCCCACAGCGGGTGGTGTGCCACGTCGTTTGACGTATCATCCCGGGCCGGACGTTGCTCTGGGATGGACACCGGACGGCAAGAAGATCCTCTTCCGTTCGCCGCGCTCCAGCTATTATCATTTTGCCGACAAGCTGTTCACGATTCCCGAGGAAGGCGGGGTTCCCTTCGAGCTCCCGTTGCCCATGGGAGAGCAAGGCTCGTTTTCACCCGACGGGACCCGGCTGGCTTACGTCCCACATCCGCAATGGCAGGAGGCATGGAAGCGATACCGCGGTGGACAGACCACCCCCCTCTGGATCGCCAACCTGGTGGATTCGAGCATTGAGCGGATCCCGCGCGACAATTCCAATGATTCCACCCCCATGTGGATAGGCAACACCCTCTACTTCCTCTCCGACCGCAATGGCCCGGTCAGCTTGTTCGCCTACGACACGACCACCCGGCAGGTGAGCGAGGTAATCAAGAACGATGGACTGGATTTCAAGTCGGCGTCAGCAGGTCCGGATGCCATTATTTACGAACAATTCGGGTCACTGCATCTGTACGATCTGAATGCACACGAGGCCAAGGCCGTGAATGTACGCGTCGCGGGCGATTTGGCCGAAGTCCTCCCGCATTTTGTCAAGGTCGACCCCAAGCGCATCCGCAACTTCAACCTCTCACCCAGCGGGGCCCGCGCGGTGGTGGAAGCCTGGGGGGAGATCTTTACCATCCCCACCGACAAGGGCGATCTCCGGAACCTGACGCGCACGCCTGCCGTTGCCGAGCGCGATCCCGCCTGGTCGCCGGATGGCCAATGGATCGCATACTTTTCCGACGCCTACGGCGAGTACGGACTGGAGATCCGCAGCCAGAGCGGCTTGGGCGAGGTCCGCAAAATCAACCTGGGCAGTCCACCCTCGTTTTTCTACTCTCCTGTGTGGTCTCCTGACAGTAAGAAGATTGCTTATTACGACAAACGGCTGAACCTGTGGTACGTGGAGCTCGAAAAGGGGAACCCGGTCAAAGTGGACACCGATCTTTATGAAGGAGCGCAGTTCAACCTGGGTTGGTCTCCGGATTCGAGCTGGATCACTTACACGAAACAGTTGCCCAGCCACTACCACTCCGTCTACGTCTACTCCCTGGAGCAGCGAAAGTCCTATGCGATCACCGATGGTATGAGCGACGCGCTCTTTCCCTGCTTCGATGTGAACGGAAAGTATCTGTATTTCACGGCGAGCACTGACCTGGGGCTCTCCGCGGTCGGCTTTGATATGTCCAGTAACGACCATCCCATCACCCGCAGCGCTTACGTGGTCGTATTGGGCAAGGATCTACCTTCGCCGCTGGCTCCGGAAAGCGACGAAGAGAAGATCAAGGATGAGAAGAAAGGTGAAAAAGACAAAGAAAAAGATCAGTCCAAAGACAAGAGTAAGGCCAGGGACCAAGGCAAGGCCTCGGGCCCCGATAAGGAGAAAGACAAAGACAAGGAGAAGGAAGAGCCCGTCGTTGTCAAGATTGATTTCGAGGGCATCAGCCAGCGCATCCTGGCCTTGCCGATCCCGGCGAAGAATTACCTCAACATGGTGCCGGGGAAGTCGGGAATCCTCTTCCTCGCCGAGGGGCCGATGGTCGTTACGCGAGAAGATCAGCCCGATCTGAACCAGACGATTCATAAATTCGATCTCAGCAAGCGGAAAGTGGACAAGTTCCTTGAGGAGGTGAACGACTTCACCGTCTCCTTCAACGGCGAGAAAATACTCTATCGCAAGGGTGAGCAGTGGGCGGCGGCTGCAACGGAGGAGCCTCCCGCTCCGGGCGGGCCGCCAAAGCCAGGCATTGGTCCGCTCAAGCTCGACGCGATGGAGGTGTACGTCGAGCCGAAGGCCATGTGGAAGCAAATCTACAACGAGGTATGGCGCATTGAGCGCGATTTCTTCTACGACCCGCACTACCATGGCCTCGACTTGGATAAGGTGAAGAAGAAGTACGAGCCCTACCTCGACAACGTGGCATCCCGCGATGACCTGACTTACCTGTTCGAAGAGGCGCTCGGGGAAATGACGGTGGGTCATATGTTTGTCGGGGGCGGGGACCATCCCGAGCCCAAGAAACTGAAGGGCGGCCTCCTGGGCGCCGACTACACCATCGAGAACGGTCGCTATCGCGTCGCCCGTGTCCTGAACGGCGAGAACTGGAATCCAGGATTACAAGCGCCGCTCACCCAGCCTGGCGTGAACGTCAAGGCAGGTGAGTATATTCTTGCGGTGAACGGCCGGGAGCTGCACGGCTCGGACAGTATTTACCGCTTTTTCGAGGAGACCGCCGGAAAGCAGGTCGTCCTGAAGGTCGGGGCGAATCCTGACGGCAAAGACTCCCGTGACGTCACTGTGGTTCCCGTCGAAAGCGAGGAAAACTTGCGCCGCTATGCCTGGGTCGAAGGGAATCGCCGCATGGTGGACCAGGCGACCGGAGGCCGCGTGGCCTATGTTCACCTGCCCAACACGGGCGGCGCTGGCTATAGTAATTTCAACCGCTATTACTTCGCCCAGGTGGGCAAGGAGGCGGCCATCATCGATGAGCGCTTTAACGAGGGCGGCCAGCTTGCCGATTACATCGTTGACTATCTGCGGCGACCCTTGATGAGTAAGGTGGCCACGCGCGAGGGTGCGGACTGGACCAGCCCATCGGAGGCCATCTATGGGCCCAAGGTGATGATCATCAACGAAATGGCCGGCTCCGGGGGCGACGCGCTTCCGTGGTATTTCCGCAAGGCTGGGATTGGGCCGTTGATCGGGAAGAAAACGTGGGGTGGGCTGGTCGGGATTGGAGGTTATCCCGAACTGCTGGACGGCGGCTTCGTTACGGCGCCCCGCTTTGCCCTGTACGGGCTCAACGGTGATTGGGAGGTCGAGAATCACGGGATCGCTCCGGACTACGATGTCGATCTCGATCCGGCAGCCGTCCGTGCGGGTCACGACCCTCAACTAGAAAAGGCGGTCGAAGTGGTGATGGATCTACTCAAGAAGAACCCGCTGCCCCAATTTAAGAAGCCGGAATATCCCAACTACCACAAGAGCGATGGGCTGGGGGTAAAGTAGGGACGTTGAAGAGATCAAGATGGGGGTTTCGCGAAGACCTCGGCAGCTCCTCTTAGGCGCTGCGCTTCCGCGGTGCCGGGCCCCAGTGTAGAAAAATCGGGGGACGGCAGATCTCCCTCGGAAAGCCCAAGCCTTTCTAGCCGGCGATCTCGCTCTGCGCAAATGCGTCAACCTAAAGAGGATTGATTTTAGAGGGGGAGGGGGACGGTTCTGTCGAGCCCCCCCAGCGGAAGCTGGGGGAAAGTTCAAGTCCAGCCCACAAACACAGGTTCCAAAAATAAACTACACCCCCCCTCATCCCGCGAAGCGGGATGAGGGGGGAGATAATGAAAATGGGTTCGCTGTTGTAGGCTGTAGCTGAATCATCCCCCGGTTTCCGCCGTGGGGATTATGGAACACTCTTTACTCCGGTCTTAGGTTGACGCGACCCCGCTCTGCAGGGTCGCCGGCTTTTTCTTGCAGGTCGCTTGAACTCGTGGTTTACCCAGGCGAACCACATTGTGCACTGCCTGCCTTCATCAGGTTCACCCGCCAAACTGAGTAGACCGATGGTTGGGTTTAGTATCTATAGAGGGTGAAAAAATAGTGACACGATTCGGGCACAAAGGACCCACCTATGGGGCAATTCTTGCGCGTGCGGCGTCACAATAATCTATCATCCTCTATAATTGTCTAATAAGGCCAATCTAGCTGTAATGCCCTGCAAGGGCAACCTTCATGAGCCCAGGGCAGCGCCCTGGGTCCCATGCCTTTGGTTTAGTATCGACTTGCCCTGTAAGGGCAATCTTCTCGTGCTGCCCCTTCAGGGCAACAGCCTCCCTTGCCTCACACCTAATAGTTCTTCAGTCCGGGTCGCAAGAGCCCGTGATCCCATAGACGCCACGGCAGAGGATCACGACTACCCAAGCAAAGCACACCGTAAACTGCCCTCATCTGCGGATCCAACATACTAAATCGCAAGCCACCTTGTGATCCTGCACACACTAACTCCCTATAGAACAGGACATCATGCCTCAGGTCGAAGAGGCCTGGTTTGTCAAATTGTTGTGAAATCATGACACTAAGATATTATTTGCCACGGAGTTGTGATTGTTGGAAACAAGCTCGCATTGTGGCTGAAAGTTTTTGAACCAGGGGATCCGGAATGACCCGGAAGGAATGTGAGGGAGTTGTCCGATGAGGAGAGATCCTCCTGTTCGAGGCAGGTGCGCAGGGCTTAAGACAACTGTCCACAAGTCCCTGTTGATGGCCTTAAGCATCGCCCTTGTTTTGGCCGCATTACTCGACGCTCATTCCCATGTTTTGAATGCCTCCTCAATCCCTCAATCCTTCGATAAGCTGAATCGGATGCTCAAGAGCTATCAGGTCCTTGAGCTGGACTTGGATCAGATTTCTGCCGAAGCAAAGTCAACGGGTCGCATCTCGATCGAAATAGATAACATCCGAACTGAACTCGTCCTTCGTCTTAAGAATCTTCGATCATCAGACATACAGTGGACCGAGACCACGGCAACGGGCGTCGTCCAGGAAAGCCTGCCGCCGGTCAGCACCTATGATGGAGAAGTTGAGGGGGAACCCGACAGCCAGGTGCGTTTGCTGGTCCGACCGGAATTGTTGATCGGGTTCATTCGGAGAGGGAATGATTGGATTTTTATCGATCCACTTTCTCTTTACGTTCCGGGAGCCAAGAGACAGCAATCGGTGGCCTACCACGAAGCGGACATCCGTCCCGAGTATCCAGGTGTCTGCGGGACAACCCTGCTCCAAGATATCGGGGAGGATTTATTCGGCGCCCGTGGGGGGATGGTGTCGAAATCTGATGTGAAGGAAGCCACCCTGACGCGTTTCCGCATCGCTACGGATGCGGACTATGAGTTTTATCAGACTAACGGATCGTCCAGCAACAGCGTCATCGAAGGGGTGCTGAACGAGGTGGACGGCATTTACCAGTCCCAGCTCAACCTGACCTTAACCGTGGGTTTTCAGAATGTGTTTACTACACCCGCGCAACCGTATACCCAGACGGACCCCGGCCAGCTCTTGAACCAATTCCGACAAGAGTGGGTCGCGCATCGAGCGGGCGTCCAGCGCGACGTGGCCCATCTTTACTCCGGGAAGGACCTGAACGGCAACGTCGTTGGAATTGCTTGGCTAGGGGCGGTATGTAATTCATCATACGGATTCGGGTTGACCTCTGGCAGTTCTTTCATGGGGAAGCTGAGCGCGCACGAGATCGGGCACAACTTCAATGCCAAGCACGATGATTCGTTCACTCCTCCTGCCGCAACCTGTACCGGCAGCGGCCCGATCATGTGCTCGTCGATTCAAATCAACGGTCCCGATGAGTTCTCGCAACAATCTAAAAGCGACATCGGCAGCTACGTCACTACTGCAAGCTGCCTGACCTCCATGACCACGACTTCAGTGACGACCACCGCGGCGACCGGGGTGACGTCGTTTTCGGCGAACTTAAATGCCACTGTGAACCCGAATGGTCTTTCGACCTCCGCCCGCTTTCAGTGGGGCACGACAGTGGCTTATGGAAGTGTGACCCCAAACCAGCCGGCCGGAAGTGGAAGCAGTAATATTCCCATGACGGCCAATTTGACAGGCTTGGCGGCCAACACGGTTTATCACTACCAGGTTGTCGCGAGCAACAGCGCTGGAACCTTCAAGGGCAATGATATGGTGTTTATGACCGCCGGGATTATCTCGACTCCAAGAGTAACCAGTATTCCGGCCTCAGGCGTCACCTCGGGTGCGGCGGTCCTCAACGGGACGGTCAATCCCAACGGGGTGATTGCCACGGCTTTCTTTCAGTGGGGAACCACTACGGGGTATGGAAACACAACGCCATCGCAGTCGGCGGGCAGCGGGACATCGTATGTCACCTTGACCGCAAGCTTGGCGGCTCTTTCACCGAACACTTCCTATCATTACCGGACGGGTGCGACCAACAGTGCGGGAACCGATTACGGAAACGATGTGGCCTTTGTCACCAAACCGCTCGGTTCGGGCACTCGCCTCCTTCTGTCGAATGGAAGCGTCAAACCTTCTTCGACGGCTGGAAACGGAGGCTCCGTTCAAGCGGGCTATGCGACCGTTGAATCGAACTCGGGGGGGATGCCGTATGGGACCGCCGTGTTCAGCTTGAGCAAGAACGGCATCGTGGTCAGCGAAGCGGGCGTGCCGGCCTCTCCGCCCACAACCGGGGCCCGCATTTTCATTGAGTCCCGCGCCAATGTTGCAGGAAAGTCCGATCATGAGAATTCGGGCGCGATCAACATCAACACAGGGTTTGCGATGGTGAATCAGGGAAACGGCACAGCGACGATTACTTTTCGCCTGCGCGATTCTGCGGGCAACAATCTGGCTCTGGGTCAGAGCACACTTGCCCCTAATGCGCACGTGGCGAAATTCATCGACGAGCTCCACCAGATGGCGCCTGGTTTTGTCCTGCCTTCCAACTTCGCCGGCGCAACGGGTTTCGGATCGCTCGAGATCACGAGCGATCAGCCTTTGTCCATCGTGGCGTTGCGCCTGGTTGAGAACCAGCGGGGAGACACCTTGTTGACGACCACTCCGCTGGCGGATCTTCTGAGGGCTGCTGGGATCGGTCCGCTTTACTTCCCACAGATGGCGGATGGGGGCGGGTATCAGACCTCCCTTATCCTGCTGAATAGCTCAAGCGTGCTCGAAACCGGGACCATCCGGATACTCGATAACAGTGGAGCGCCGCTCGCCGTGCATCGGGAGGGCGATTCAAGCGGGGCGGCGTCCGAGTTTCACTACAGCATTCCGCCGGCAGGCTTCTACAGCATGCAGACCGATGGCGCGCCGGGAGAGGTTAAGACGGGTTCTGTTCAGGTCATCCCCGATGCGGGATCGCCAGCTCCAGTGGGCGCCGGGGTATTCAGTTATACAGCGGATGGAATGCGGGTGACAGAATCCGGGATTCCCTCAACGGCCCCCACGACGCACGCGCGAGTCTATGTCGATCTGTCCGGTGGGCATAATACGGGGTTAGCGATTGCGGCCCCCGATGGACGTCCGCTGCACTTGACCTTGAGTGCCTTCCAGGGCGATGGCGTGACGCACGCGGGGAATGGATCTCTCGATCTGAGTGGCAATGGGCATGGAGCCAGTTTTGCCAATGAGTTTATTCAATCGCTGCCGGATGGGTTCACGGGGGTCCTCGATATCTCAGCTCCGTCTCCGTTCGTGGCTCTGACCTTGCGGTCCCTGAAGAATGCCCGCGGCGATTTTCTGATTACCACATTCCCGGTGGCCGATTTCAACCAGGCCGCGCCGGCTCCTGTCGTCTTTCCTCAAATCGTCGATGGGGGAGATTACAGGACGCAGTTCATCCTGTTGAACACAAGCGGCACCACTTCCGACACCACCCTCACGCTCTTTGGGAATAATGGGGGAATGTTTTCGCTTGGGAAGAAATAGAAAAACCGATTGATCCTATGCCAGGGTGGAAGTCGCTCCACACGGGTCAGAGTTCAACAAGGCTTGTTCGTTGACCTCTGACCCGGTCTTGTTTCTATGGAACCTCCGATTGCGCGTTATGGTAGCCGCGAGGCCGCTTTTTCAGCGAGGGTTTTGATTTTTTCCATGGGAACGAGATCGCTCTGGCCGGAGGCGGAGGCCGAGACGGTGACCCACATGCGCCCCTTCTCTGTACCGCAGGTCGTGGAAAACAGCTTCATGGTCTGCTGGGTAGGGGCCACCATGGTGGAGCACTTCATGCCCCCGAAGTCTTTCTTGTCGACTTTATAGCCTTCCTTCATCAAGACTTCCTCGGAAGTCTTGATCTTGTTTTCGCCTTGTTTCTTTCCCTCTGCCGTCACCGGTCCGGTTGAATACACCAGCGAAACCGAGCGGGCGCCCATCTTCCAATGGCATGTCATCAGTGTTCCATCATGATCACTATTGGGGCCCTTCGTGTATGGGATATCGCCCTCGCTGGAGCTAGTTACTTTCGCCCCCATCACTCCTTCGACTTCGGAGGCCGTCAACAGGGAACAAGCTTTCGGGCCCGATTGTGACCTCAAGACCGCCGGAGCTACAAGAGCTGCAAGCAGGAGCAACACAAGGGTCATCTTCCAATGATTAGGGATCACGGATTTCCTCCTTCGGGTTTCGCTGCAAATGCGATTAACTGCCCCCTGGGCGCGCGATCACCCGACCTTCGGCAATTTCCTAACAGCCTCCCATGCATCAATGTGCTGTTGATCAGCGCGCTCAAGGTTCCCAGGCTGCACTCACGATAACGGCACGTTCCTGCGTCTTCCTGGTCTCCCCCGCAATCACAGGTTGAAAAGCTTCACATTCCGCTATTGGACAGCCCTTGAGTAACTGACCGATAGAAATTTCGATATTACATGGAATGAGGCGTCCCCTCTTTCTTGCTTCAAGACTACGGTTGGATAATGACTCCGGGATCTTCCGTGTAAACGTTTCCACCTGAATTCAGCGTCACCGTGTACTTGTAGGTTACGCCAACCTGTGCGTTTGGATCGATGGCGCCGGAGCTACATTTCTTTTGGTTCTTGCAGGCGAAATTTAGGAAAGGATTTCCATCGGCCGCAAACTCGATGGAGAGGGTGTCGTTCCCGGAAGCCTGCCACGTCAGGGTGTGTTTACTTCCCCTGGAAAGGGCGGCCGATTCACAATCGACGAGTTGATCGGAGCTCTGGGCCTTTCCGACCTTGATGAGGTGGTTTCCTGTTTCGCGGCAAGCAACCTGGGCCTCAGTGGTCCTGATCATGAGCCCTATCACAAGCGCGAACATGCCGAGAAAAAACATTGTGGACAGCCCTGGATTCATTTTGAATTCTTTCATTAATCGCTCCTTTTTCAAATGATGGAATTAGATCCTATTCTTGTACGGCTTCTTTGAACGCTGGGTCGTTGCGCAGATTTTCGAATTCCGCTTCGCGGGCGATGAACGTCTTGGGGAAGCCGTTTTTTGAAGCAAGCAAGATCCAGGCCAGAGCTTCCTTTTGTTTGTGAGCGAGGTTGGCCACCACGGCCGCGTTAAAAAGAAACTCAGGGTTATGCGGGTCAATGGCAAGCGCCTTCTGGACCTGTGCTTCGGCTTCACTCACTTTCCCCGTCTTGGCCAGGCTAAGTCCAAGAACAGAGTGGACCGGGCCGGCCTTGGGGTTCAACCGGAGTTCGCCTTGACATAAAGAAATGGCTTTATCGTAAGCGGTGAAGGCCTTGGATTGAAGTCCCGGTGCCCAGCGGTAAGCATCGCCCAGGTTCGCCCATATTTCGTAATCATCCGGAGTCAACTTCAAAGCGGCTTCATACGCGTCAGCGGCTTCTTTGGGATGTCCGTTGAAAAATTCCAGGGTGCCGATATTCGAATAGGCCGGGGAGGTTGGCAAGAGGGCCAGGGACTGTTTGTAGGCCGCAAGGGCCTTACCAAAGTCTCCCATCAATTGATAAACGCCTCCAAGATTACTGAAGGCGCGCGCGTTATCGGGAGAGAGCTCCGTCACACGGTGGAACATTTCCGCGGCCTGCGCATAATTGCCAAGCCGGTAATAAAAGCCCCCCAATTTGCTATATCCCGCCCAGTAGGACGGCTGAAGCTCCATGGCGCGCCGGTACGTGGCTTCCGCTTCCCTTCGGTTGTCGGCCGCTTCGTAGGCAGAAGCCAGGCCGAGCCAGGCCTCAAAGTTGTTGGGCTGGGCGGCGAGGGCCTGACGGAAGGCGGAGATGGCTTCATTGGTCTGGCCGGACGCCGTGCGCAGTTCACCCACCGTGACATCCACCTCGGGTGAGTTGGGATTCACTTGCTGAGCGTGATCACAGGCACTGGCTGCGCCGTCGATCCATTTCTTGTCGCGCGTCAGGTTGAACTTGAGCAGACAGGCGCGGCCCATCGCTGCTTGAACCAGGGCCACATTCGGTTTTTCTTTGACCAGGCCTCGAAGCAAAGCTAAGGCGTCATCCACCGAGGCTTCCTTGTCATAGCGCTGCAGCATTCCCATGGCTTTGAGGTATTGCTCCTGCTCGTCTGCAGTGTCGAGCCCTCCGGGCTGCCGCGGGCGTTGCGGCTCGCGTTTCATTTGAAGGGAGCTGATCAGATTCTCTGCCAACCGGTCTTGCATGCTGAAAAGATCCGAGGTGGAGCCATCCACAGTGTCGCCCGCGATTTCTGTCCGGAGCCGGGTGTTCCACACCGAGAAAGTGATTCGGAGGCGATCTCCACTCCGCTGCAACGATCCTTGAAGGAGAAGATTGGCCCCGAGCTTCTCAGCCACCCGAAAAGGATCGGTCTCCTTGTCGGAGGTCGAGACGGCGGCCGACGGCACCACGACCTGGATGTCCGGCACCTGCGCCAGGCGAGCGCTGAGAGTTTCAACCATGCCGTCACCCATCAATTGGCCTGAAGGCTGGCCGCTCAAGTCCTTAAAGGGCAGAACGACAAGAAACTTCTTTTCTGGAATCATGGGGCGAAGGTTGGACCGGGTTCCCAGGGCCACCCACGCGGTGGCGATCGCCAGCAATAGCGCCAGCACGGCCACCCCCCAAAGAGCCTTTTTTCCAAAACGCATGAAGGACGCAGGCTCGGGGGCTACACGCTGGGTGTCTCCTAACACCTCCTCGACGATCGCCTTCGCTTCGCCCATATCGCGAAGCCGGCGATCGATATCCTTTTCCAGGCAGCGGCGAAGCAGCTCTTTGGTTTTTGCGGGAACGTCCCTTGGAATGCTCTCCCAGTCGGGTTCACGCGTGAGAATTGCCACTATTTTGTCGGACAGGGTCTCCCCGTCGAAGGGTTTTTGTCCTGATAACATTTCAAAAAGGATGCATCCGAACGCCCAGATATCGCTGCGCTTGTCGACCGGTTTGCCGCGCGCCTGTTCCGGGCTCATGTAAGTCGCAGTACCGAGGATGGTGCCCGGAGTTGTCCCTTCGATGCCCATGGTGGGGGATTGGGAGGAATCAGAGGAAACGACGGTGGTTGAAGATCCTTTGGCGAGCCCGAAATCCAGGACCTTGATCTTGTCCTCCGGCGTGACCATGATGTTCAATGGCTTCAGGTCACGATGGATGATCCCCCGGCTGTGAGCGGCCTCCAGGGCTTTGGCGATTTGCCGGCTGAGCCGTAATGCCTCACGATGAGGTATGGCACCGCCAGAAATCTTCTGTGAGAGCGTCTCGCCGGGAACAAACTCCAGGACCAGGAACCGGATGTTTTCAATATCCTCGAGATCGTAAATGGCCGCGATATTGGGATGATTGAGCGAAGCCAGGACCCGGGCTTCCCGTTCAAACCGGGACAATCGATCCGGATCTCCGGCAAAGGTCTTCGGCAATACTTTGATGGCCACCTCACGCCCGAGTTTGGTGTCTTGCGCCTGGTACACTTCTCCCATGCCGCCGGCACCGAGCGGTCCCAGTATCTTATACGGCCCGAGTTGTGTTCCTGTAGCAAGTGACATGGGAAGGGTGGATCAACCCATTCGTTTGAAGGAGTACATGCCAAAGATTGACGTGTCATTCTATGCTTCAACGCGGAACCGTGCAAGAGGCAGATGAGCTGCGAGGTTCTTGGAGAAAGTCCGCGACAGGAGGGAAGCAAACAGGAGTCTCGACGATTTGTGGGTGGCAAGAGCTGAACAAATCAAGGAGGGAGGAGGCAGGGCCAAGTATAAGCGCCAGCCCTGGGAATGGAACTGTGGCTGCCGTTGCCAGGCAGATTCTTTTCGCCGTGAGGATTTACCTCCGCTTGCCCGCGATCCAAAGGGAGTTTCGACGGATGTTTGCCGGCACTCAAGCTCCGGGAGCTTTTGCCGTCTTCACCAGCGACAACGACGTGTTGCACCAGATATTCAGCAAGCACTCAAGCCCGACGTGGTCTCGCCATCATCGACAGTAGTAAGAACGCCTTGCAAAGGTCGTTTGACAAGCCCCTGAGCCCGGAGGGCGTGCGCCGCGGCGCATAGCCCCACCTGTCGAAGATCCGCGGTGGCGGGAAGCACTCGAGCCCGGAAGGCGCGAAGAATGTAGCCCCACCTAAAGCTCCGCGTTCCTTGCGGAGCGAGGGTAGGGTTGGGCGGAGAAAAAAACCAGAGCCCCGCTTGCGGGGCGAAAGGATTTCTCCCTGGAAAGAAATCACCCAGGATTTTTCCACTTCGTGAAGTCATGGGATCACTCGCCATAGTCCCTGAGATCGTCTCACGTCCGGATCCCGGCAAGCGGAAGTCAATATCAAATTTCACCGGGAGACCCGCGGGCTTTCCCTCGGGGGAAAGCCCGCCCCGTTATTTCCAACTTCGGAAGTCCTGGATCTCAATGACGCCACCAGTCATCCCGGTCCCGGTCGCGATAGTGGTTGTAATACCGATTGTCGCGATCGTAGCCGCAGCGGTTCAAGATCTGATTGAGCTCAAAGCGCTCTTGATTTGCCTGCCGGCTCCACGGTCCAAAACGCTGCTCGGCGCGGTCAAGGTCGCGTTGCTCCTTTCGAATTTTGGAGCGGCATTTGCCGTCGCTCCAGTGTTCTGCCTTCGCGACGCCGGTCCCGCATAGCAACAATGCCATACCGAGTGCAATGCTTGCTAATTTGGTTCTAATCACCATATCCACCTCCCGGGCAGCATCGGAAGGCCATGGAGTGGCTTCCTGAGCCCTTCGCTGCCTGATAAAGGGATGACAACGGCACGCGATGAGTTGTATGAATAATCGGATCCTGAAAATTGACGTATCTGGAAAGAGGCATACAACCACCAGCCGCCCCCCTGCTTCTCACTAAAGTGGGTAGCGGAGGTGACGACTATGAACAAGAGACATTGGAGATTCATCGAAGTGGCGTTGGGGACATTCGCACTTGGGCTTTCGTTGAGCGTCCTCACCATTCCGATTCAAGCGGAGACGGGTTCAAACGATAGTGTCCAGGTCCATCGCGGGATCTATTCTCACGACCGGGACGCGCATTCGCAGAGCGTGTTGGCGGAACAGGTGCGCCATAAGCTGGCGATGCTCCCCTGGTATAACGTGTTTGACTGGCTGGAGGGGGAGGTCAGTGCAAACGGTGAAGTGACGCTTCGGGGTCAAGTCGTGAAGCCCGTAACGAAATCGGATGCGGCATCCAGCTTGAAGCACATCGAAGGGATTACGCGCGTCGACAATCAAATTGAAGTGTTGCCGCTCTCTCCCAACGACGACCGGATTCGTCTGAGCGTGTACCGCTCCATCTTCAATTTCAACTCGCCCTTGTTCCGGTACTCGGAGGGTTCCGTGCCGCCGATCCACATCATTGTGAGAAACGGTCACGTCACCCTGAAGGGGGTCGTTGCAAACGGGACGGATAGTCAAATGGCCTATATGCGGGCCAACGGAGTCCCGGGGGTCTTCAGCGTGACCAATCAGCTTCAAGTGGAACAGTCCCGGCATAGGAATGGGTGAGATTAACCGGGCGCTCTAGAACACAGGAAAGGCGCATCCATGGCGGATGCGCCTTTTCTTTCTGACCAAGCAGAAAATTCCAAATTCCAAAATTCACATAAAACCCAAATTCCAATGATCAATCAACGCGAACATGCGGTTCATGGGAGATTGGTGAGTTTCGTCCTTGGGAGATAATTTGCAGGGCGGATTGAACAGCAGATTCTATCCTGCCTTGATCTACCGCGAAGGAATCTTTGGGTTCCTTGGATTCTGGAATTTGGGTTTTATTTGGATTTTGTCCGCCGCAGGCGGATTGGTCTTTGGATTTTCCCGCGTGTATTCGATCGCACGCAAGATGAGGAAGGTAGTAAGCGGGATTTGGTGAGCCGTGCTGGACTCGAACCAGCGACCCTCTGCTTAAAAGGCAGATGCTCTACCTCCTGAGCTAACGGCCCCACCGGGAGAGGGAGGAATCATAGTCGAGTGGTGGGAGAGGTGTCAAATGGCAAGAGGTGTCATGCGAAGAGGTGTCAGGTGCCGGGTGTCAGGTGTGAGAGAGGTGTCAGGTGCCGGGTGTCAGGGAGGAGAAGTCGGAAATCAGA
>JBAVHJ010000209.1:0-2691 GCA_049685715.1 Terriglobia bacterium
ACTTTGGAGAGAAGGCGTATTTGACCCAGTCAGGGCAGCTTTATAACGAAGCGACCGCGGCCGCTTTTGGAAAAACGTATTGCTTCGGGCCCACATTTAGGGCCGAAAAATCCAAGACCAGGCGCCACTTGACAGAGTTCTGGATGGTTGAGCCGGAGATGAGTTTTGCCCATCTGGAAGATGTTATGACTCTGGCGGAGGACTTTGTCTGTTGTATCGTTGAGCGCGTGCTCACAAACCGTCAGGCGGAGTTGAAAACCCTGGAACGAAATTTGGCGCCGCTCGAAAAGGTTCAAAAACCATTTCCCCGGTTGCATTACGACGATGCCGTGAAACTGCTCCAGGGAAAGGGGACCGTCTTCGAGTGGGGAGGTGACTTTGGGGCGCCGGATGAGACCCTGATCTCAGAGAACTACGATCGTCCCGTCATGGTGCATCATTACCCCAGTCAAGTGAAGGCGTTTTACATGGAACCCGATCCCCAGCGACCTGAACTGGCCTGCTGCGTCGATGTCCTCGCCCCGGAAGGATATGGCGAGATCATCGGCGGGGGGGAACGCCTCTCCAGCCATGACGGCTTGATGAAGCGGATTCAGGAACACAACCTGCCGCCCGAAGCCTTCACTTGGTACCTTGACCTGCGCAAGTACGGCAGCGTCCCGCATGGCGGTTTTGGGATGGGGATTGAACGTTGCGTGGCGTGGATCTGCGGGATTGAGCACCTCCGCGAAGCTATTCCTTTTCCGAGAACGATTAACAGAAACTACCCTTAAAAAAGAACATCAATTGGTTCGGGACCATCATTCACGGGATTCAGATCTCGCTTGGCTTGGGATGTGACCAATGGCTAAAAAGATTCGTGTGGGGATCATTTTTGGAGGGAAGTCTTCGGAGCATGAGGTCTCTCTGGCCTCCGCCGCGTCGATCATTTCGGCGATCGATAGAGAGAAATACGAGATCGTGCCAATCGGGATTACGAAAGCAGGGCGTTGGGTATTAGGGGAGGGCGCCAAGAAACTTATTCCACAGAACGTCATCGAAGCGGGCAAACCCATCCTGATCCCCCCGGATCCCGAAATCAGGGAGATCCTCCGGTGGCCGCTCTCGGCGGGAGTTCGAACTGAAACGACAACTGAACTCTCACGGCGCCCCTCAGGCGGCGCTCAAGGGAACACCCAGGTCGACGTGGTCTTTCCCATATTGCACGGGCGCTTTGGAGAAGACGGGACGATTCAAGGTTTGCTGGAGCTGGCAGGGATCCCGTACGTGGGAGGGGGCGTGCTTGCCTCCGCTGCCGGCATGGACAAGGATGTGATGAAGCGGTTGTTCCGTGAGGAAGGTCTTCCCGTTCCGGAGTTCCTGCTTTTCAGGGCCGAAGAGCTCAGATCTCATGGGGCTGCCTGCAAACGGAGGATCGCCACGAAAATCCATTTCCCCTGTTTTGTTAAACCGGCAAATTCAGGTTCTTCAGTGGGAATTCACAAGGTTCATACGATCAAAGAGCTGGATGCGGCTTTGGCTGATGCACTTCAATACGATGTGAAAATCCTGGTAGAAGAGGAAATTGTTGGCCGAGAGATCGAGTGCTCAGTCCTGGGCAATGAATCCCCACAGGCTTCGTTGCCTGGAGAGGTCATACCCGTCCACGAGTTCTATGATTATGAGGCGAAGTATATCGATGAAGGATCGCGTTTGCTTATCCCTGCCAAGCTTACGCCCACGCAAACCCGGAGAGTTCAGGAGTTGGCGATTGCCGCATTTAAGGCTATTGATTGTGCAGGAATGGCCAGGGTGGATTTCTTCCTTGAGAAGGGAACTGGCAGGGTTTTCGTTAACGAAATCAACACGATCCCGGGGTTCACGAAGATAAGCATGTACCCTAAGCTTTGGGAAGCCAGCGGGATTTCGTACTCTGAGCTGATTGATCGATTACTGGAACTGGCATTGAAACGCCATGCCGGTCGTTCCCATTTGAAATGCAGTTACGTGCCTCCCCCCACAAAGAGCGGCTAGGGACCGCACTCCCATCCTGCAGGTTGCCCGCCCTTTTAAGCCATCCCCTTCAGTTTTGCCTTTATCTTCTTCGAAAGAGACTCAATTTCCTCGGTCTTTCGAATCGCATTGACGGGAAGAGTGTTCTCGCCAGCCTTGTCTATGGAATCCTTCAATTCCTGGACTGTCTTCAAAAGTTGTTCGGATAGCTTTTTTGTATCCTCATACTCCTGTTTTTTCCTTGCCTTTTCACGCTTGTGCTCCATCTCCACTTCCTGCTCTGATGGACGCGGCTCTTGGGGAGTTCTCAATTGAGGTCCATCGGGTTGCCTTCCTGAGGATCCTTGGCTCGAACCCGAAGCCGGGTGTGGAGCACCCCCCTGGCCGAAGGTAGCCGCCTCCCTGTCCGGACAAAGGAGGGGAAGTACCATCCCTAATGAAAATAAGATAGCGACAAGAGAGGGGCCCAGGGAAGCCGATTTTAGTGGTTTTCGCATGAAAATTACTCCTATGGTTTAACTCTTCCCACGATTGCAGTAAGGTACGGTTGAATAATATCTTATACTTTTCACCTCCGTCACGCTAAAAGTCACAGAGAACAACCAACAAACTCTTTTGAGATCTGGTAGAGAGAAAGCGCACTGCTCGGGGGGATTTGGGATAAATGTCAGGCAGAACGGAATTGGAGTAGGGGGGTAC
>JBAVHJ010000210.1:0-5146 GCA_049685715.1 Terriglobia bacterium
CTCCAAAGGCGACCACACTCCCATTCTCTCGAAAGATCGGAAAAATCACCCGGCGGCGAAAGCGATCGAAAAATCCGTTGCCATCGTCCCGCTTGATAATCAGGCCACTGGCTTCAAGAACTTCCGAATTACCGAAGGCGGCCTGGAGCTTTCCATACAAGGCTTCGCCTGACTGGGGCGCATATCCGATCTTGAATTTCTCAATCGCCTCCGGAGAAACTGCCCGGCCTGACAAGTACTCCCGGGCGGCCGCTCCTTCCGAACCCGCCCGAAGTTGATTACAAAAAAATTCCATGGCAAACTCGTTCAGGCGGTACAGCTCCTTGCGCTGCCTCGAGGTGGCGTCATCCTCCCTCGCCAGGCTGCGTTCTTCCTGGATCGGGACCCCTGCCTTTTCAGCCACCAACTTCACCGCTTCTGGAAAAGGGAGGCGGTCGATCAGCATCACAAACTTGAACACATCCCCTCCCACACCGCAACCAAAGCAATGAAACATCTGGCGCGTACTGTGAACATGGAACGAGGGCGTCTTTTCACTGTGAAATGGGCACAGCCCCTTATAATTTGCCCCGCTCTTCTTTAGTTTGACGTAATCCGAGACAATACGGACGATGTCGACGTTCGTTTTTAAGTTATCCGCAAAGTCTGCCTTAAGACGCATGGGAAATCAGCTTTCAAGGGTCAGCTTTCAGGGGTCAGCTATCAGCGGTCAGCCATCAGTTTTCAGCTAGCCGCGTGCGAGATTCAGCTGCGCATCGATGAGTTGCAACTATGCCATGGTAATGATACTTCATGGGCCGGTCCGAAAACTCCTGATCCCAAAGGAACACTGGGAGCTAATTGCTGAGAGCTGACGGCTGAAAGCTGATCGCTGCCCCTTTCACACCTTCAATTCAACGATGGTCACACCGTTTCCACCTTGTTCACGGGGGGCCGGATAGAATCGATCGACTTGAGGATGTTTTGAAAACATTTCTGCAAGGGATCGACGCAAGACCCCCATTCCCGTGCCGTGAATGATCCGCACTCGAGCTGCCTCTGCCAGGAAAGCCTGGTCCAGAAACTTGTCCGCACAATTCAGGGCTTCCTCGACGGAGCACCCTATCACGTTAAGTTCCGAAGTGGCCGCGGGCTGTGCCTCGATTTTCAATTTTGGATCACCGCTGGCCAGCTCCGTCAGGGGATCCACCTTCGGTAGGGCGGATTGGAGACCGACCGGCCGGCAGTCGTTCAGGGACACCTTCATCTTGAAGCTTCCAACCAGCACCTCTGCGGCGCCATCGGGATCGATCCGGTGAATCAACGCCTCTTTATTAAATCTGCGCACTCTCACCGTCTCGCCGACCCGGAACACATGCGAGGATAAATCCGCCTCCTCGGCGAGGGGCTCTGAGGGAATGGGACCATCTTCGGTAAGCACCGCATTCAATTGAGCGGTTGCCCGATCCTTGAGACGTTTGAAATCCTGTTCCAATTCCCACTTCGCGCGCATCCGCGCTGCCGACTCTTGAATGGCATCCAGTGATTTTTGAGTGCGGGCTTCCAGCTGCGACAAAAAAGCCGCAAAACGGCGATCCATTCCAGCCGCTTTTGCATTCCATTGCCGGGCCATGTCTTCTTTTTGCTTCTCGCGGTCCCGCTGCATCCCTTCGACTTCCACACGCAGCCGTCCCTGCTCGATCTCGTACTGTTCCTTTTCCTTCTTCAATCGGTTCAAAAACTCAATCATCGAAGTCTGGGCTTCGGAAAGATGACTGCGCGCCTCTGAGACAATTTCCTGTTGCAGGCCCAGTCGGGCCGCGATCTCGATTCCGCTGGAGGCCCCGGCCACCCCCCCAATCAAGCGGTAAGTGGGGCGCAACGTCGCTTCGTCAAATTCCACCGAGGCGTTAACGGCGCCTTCCGCCTGGCTCGCGTAGATCTTCAACCCGGAAAAATGTGTGGTAATAATCGCAAATGCGCCGGATTTCCTGAAGAACTCGGCCATGGCGGTGGCGAGGGCTTCTCCTTCGACCGGGTCGGTGCCTGTCCCGATTTCGTCGATCAACACGAGGTCCGTCGCCTTGACCGCTCCTGCCATGGAACGGATATTCGTGATATGTGAGGCAAAAGTGCTCAAGCTGTCCTGGATCGACTGGCGGTCTCCTATGTCAGCCAGGACGGCATGAAACACGGGAAGCGCCGCCCGATCAGCTGCCACATGCATCCCCGACTGCGCCATCAATGCCGCCACCCCAATGGTTTTCAGGGCAATCGTCTTTCCACCCGTGTTGGGGCCGCTAATCACCAGGAGATTCCTGCCCCGGTTCAGGTGGATTGAAATGGGGACAACCGGCTTGTCCTGACGGCGAAGCGTGTCCTCCAGAAGGGGATGGCGCACCCCCTCCAGTGTCAATGTTCCCTCCGTGTTCAATTCGGGCTCGCAACAGTCGAATTCAATTGAGAATCTTGCCTTGGCCTGACTCGTATCCAGTTTCGCGATGGTCGAAGCCGATTTCTGTAACTCCCCCAGCGACCCTCGCAGCTGATCGGAGAGGGCGGCGAGAATTCGTTGCACCTCGCGAAATTCAGCTTCGCGCAGAGCCGCCAGGTCATTATTCAGGTCGACAACGGCAAACGGTTCAATGTATACCGTTGCCCCGCTGGAACTGGTCCCGTGAAAAACACCGGGAACCTGTTTCCGTTGTTCAATGCGGACCGGGATGACAAACCGCTCGTTTCGGATCGTAATCACCTCGTCCTGTATCGAGGCGTGCCGTGACTCCTTTTCGACGAGCCTGGAGAGTGTGTGCTGAATTTTTTCGTTTACTTTTTGAATCGATTTCCGTATAGAATCGAGCGCTGGACTCGCATCATCCGCCAGTTCACCGTTCGGGAGGATCTTCCCTTTAAGCAGCTTCTCGAGCGAGCGCAGGTCGGCCACTGTCTCGCCCATTCGGCCCATCGACGGGAAAAGCTCCTTCGCGCGTGAGAGCGTGGCCCGGGTCCGGTTGGCAGCGACAATCAACTTCTCGAGTTCGATGATCTGTTGGGATTCCAACACGGAGCCGCCGATTGATAACTGGGCAAGGATCTCCGAGATCTGGTTCAGTTCGCTGAAATCGAAGCGGTTTCCCTCCGAGAGAAACTGCTTCAGCTCCGACGTCAGCCGGATCTCCCGCTGGAGAAGTTCCCGATCGGATTGGGGCTCAAGGAGGGGATGGCGCTCGCGTGCCAGGGTGGAAGTCAGATAGCGACTCACGATTGCCAGCAAGCCGTCATACTCTAGGGCTTGGAGATTGGAAGATTTCATTCCACCCGGGCGGGCCTGTTGCTCCGCTCTAAACTGCTAAGAATCAAAACATTTTAATATATCCCTCTGCACCCAAAATTGTCAAACGCTAAACCCGCTCATTCCCCTCACCCTCTCCAGTACCTTCGGGGCCAACTCCACCTCAGCGGGATGCCACTCGCGCCCCTCGCCAGGAAGGTCGGCACCCCTTGTTACGTGTACAGCGCTGAAGACATGGTCGCGCGTTTCAAGATGTTTGATGGCGCCTTCTCCGCGATTCCCCACAAGGTGTGTTACGCCATTAAGGCCAATTCGAATCTTGAGGTCTTGAGGCTGTTTCGCCGTCTCAAGAGCGGCTTCGACATTGTTTCAGGTGGAGAATTATTCCGGGTGATCAAGGCTGGCGCCGCCCCGGAGGCGATTGTCTTTTCGGGAGTGGGCAAGACCGTCGAGGAAATCGATTATGCCTTGGGCTGCCGTGTCGGGCAGTTCAATGCAGAATCGGTGGAGGAATTAAGATTGCTTGAAGCTCGTGCTCGCGCCCTGAACCGTTCCCCCCGTGTCTCGCTTCGAGTCAATCCCAACGTCGATCCCCAAACTCACCCCTATATTGCGACCGGCTTGCGGGACCATAAGTTTGGAATTGATATCCGGCTCGTTCCAGGAATATTCCGTTTTTCCCGATCGCTCAAAAAGGTGCGCCTCAATGGGTTGGGTTGTCATATTGGCTCTCAAATCCTGGCAGCGGAACCTTTTGTCGAGGTCGCGAGAATCCTGGCCCGGCACGTCAGGTCCTTGCGTCACGCCGGATTTGAAATTTCCACGCTTGATCTTGGAGGCGGGTTGGGAATCTCCTATCAAGAGGAGACCGGGCCCTCCCCGGAAGATTTGGCGCGCGGAATGCTGCCGGTTCTGGTCCCCCTCGGATGTGAATTGATCTTTGAGCCCGGACGCTGGCTGGTCGGACGCGCAGGCGTCCTGCTCACGCGCGTTCTCTTCACCAAGCGCAACGGACGCAAGAGATTTGTCATCGTAGATGCAGGGATGAATGACCTGATCCGGCCAACGCTTTACCATGCCCATCACCAGATTCTGCCCGCCCGCCGGAACCCCCGGCCCGGGAAAGCGCCGGTCGATGTGGTGGGGCCCATCTGTGAGACCGGGGATTTCTTCGCGCGGCATCGCCGCATGGACAAGGTCGCCGCAGGCGATCTGCTCGTGATCCGGGACGTGGGCGCCTATGGATTTGCGCTGGCATCCCATTATAATTCGCACCCTCGTTGCCCAGAAGTCCTGGTTCGGGGGAAGGAGGCTCGGATCGTTCGGCAGCGGGAAACTTACGAGGATCTTCTCCGCGGGGAGAAGTCAAGTAAATTCGTCGCTTCATGACCCTCCCCATTCATGGGTTCAGGAGGCATTCGGGGCCGATGAAATAGTTCGTATTCCCTAAAATTCCACTTGACAGAAAGCGCAGTATTGATTTTAACTCGATTAATACGAAGCGAAATTGCACTAGGTCATTTGCTGGTCTAAACCAAACCCAATTGTTGAAGGAGGAGAAGTATGGCGAAAGTGATGACGAAGTCGCAGACGGTGGCGCACCTGGCAGGGAAGCTGGGTGTAACCAAGAAACAAGCGGCCTCAGCAGTCGAGGAACTGGCAGCATTGGCAGTGAATGAAACCAAGAAAGCCGGGCAGTTTGTGATTCCGGGTCTTGGAAAACTGGTCAAGGTCAATCGGAAGGCTCGGATGGGTCGCAATCCCGCTACGGGCGAAGCGATCAAGATCCCCGCAAAGACCGTGGTGAAGTTCCGCGTGGCCAAGGCAGCCAAGGATGCAGTGGTTCCTCCCAAGAAGAAGTAATTCGATTCATCG
>JBAVHJ010000211.1:0-8194 GCA_049685715.1 Terriglobia bacterium
TTGTTGATCCGGGGGAAAATTGAATTTCTTAAAATCCGGGAGTTTTGGAGCAGAATCGGGTTGCGGAGATGTGACCCCCGGAAATCCATTGTGAAAATCCCCCCAACGGCAGTTGGGGGATCCTTCAGATGCGGCCTACTGGGGCCGCCGCCCCACTCCCTCTCAATCCCCCCGACGGCAGTCGGGGGATTGTTCAAATCCTGCCTCCGCGAACGGACGGGCGCGCTTATTGATGAGTCTCAACCGCTCCGTTGCGAGCAAGGGATCTTCCACGCATACGTTGAAGAGCGAGACCTCGCATTCTCCGGCTTCCTGTGCCGGTAGATAGACATCATCGTGAATCGAAAGGGCTTGACTCCCACCTCCTGGCGCGTATACTTCGTGCACACATCCACAGGTTGTCTTTTGCAGGGGGAGATGTCCTCCGGGGGAGTGGAAAAGTATCCCCACGGCATCTCTCGTGTCTCACAAATCAAAGCGATAGCTAAAAAAACAGGAGGGTTGCATGAAGAGAAAGCTCGTTCTTTCGATATTCATTCTCGCCGGTCTGGTGGGGCTGCTTGCACCACTGGCAGCACAACAGACGATGGGACCACCCAAAGTGCTTTCCATCTTACGAGAAGAGGTGAAGCCCGCCCGCGGCGGCGCCCACGAAAAAGTGGAAACAGGTTATGCCCAATTTTTCAAGAAGGCGAAGTTGCCGACCGGATGGCTGGGAATGACGGCGGTTTGGGGCAACTCCAGTGAAGCCTGGTTCGTGACGGGGTACGATTCATTTGCCGCCTTCGACAAAGAGAGGACTGCGGTGGACAAGATGGTTGCCGGCGCCGTCAAGACGGGAATGGATCAACTCGACAAGCAGGACTCAGACCTTCTTTCCGGCTCGCGTTCCCTGGTCGCCACTTACAACAAGGAATTGAGTTATCGCGCCGATGTCGATATCCCGCACATGCGCTATTTCCGGATCGTGACTGTCCGGGTGCGCCCCGGTCAAGGGCACACTTTTGAGGAAGCCCGAAAGATCGTGAATGAGGCCCACGAGAAGGCGAACGTGGACGAACATTGGGCCGTATACGAGGTGGTGGCCGGTGCGCCCGCAGGAACGTACTTCATCATCACTCCCTTGAAATCCCTGGCGGAACAGGATGATTTTCCCGCTCTGCACGGAAAGGCGTATCAAGATGCTTTGGGTGATGAAAACCGCGCAAAACTCCGAAAAATGCAAAGCGAGGCGGTGATGTCCGCTGAGACGAGTGTTTACGCCTTCAATCCGGCCATGAGCGTTCTTCCAAAGGAATGGACCGGCGCAGATCCGGATTTCTGGACGCCCAAGCCCAAAGCTGCTGCGAAACCGGCCGTCACCCCTGCGGAAAAAGAAATGCCGAAGAGCTGAACCGCCACGGAGAAATAAATGGCGAGGAGCGGAGGGGTCGGCTTGGTGACCGTTCTGTGGAGGTTGACGGTAAAGAAAGAAACAAAGGGACGCAAAACAGACCATTTCGAATCACTCAAATAAGGAGAATCCATCATGAGAAAATCGATCCAACTCGCTACAACCGTTTTGTTCGCTGCATTGGTCTTGGTCTTTGCGGCGAAAACGGCAATGGCCCAGGACCCTGTCAAAGTTGATCCGAAACACTACAAGGTAGAATCCGAGAATGACCAGGTGCGAGTCCTGCGGATTACTTACGGCCCTCACGAAAAATCGGTGATGCACGAACATCCTGCGAGCCAGGTGATTTACCTGACCGATGCCCATGTCAAATTTACCCTCCCGGGTGGAAAGACCCAGGAATCTCAAGGGAAGGCCGGTCAGACGACTTGGACACCTGCGGGAAAACATCTGCCGGAAAATATGAGTGATAAACCTCTCGAGGCAGTTCTGGTGGAGCTGAAAGCTAAGCCCGCAAAGGCAAAACCAGCAGAGACTAAGTGAGACGAAACTCCCTGGATCCAGTTCCAAGACATTTGAAATCGTAAGATCCCCGTACCCAAGCGAAATCTGATAGTCGACTATTGGACAACGCGGTACGGGGTTGCATTCACCACGCTCAGCGCCCGCAACTGAGTAGCAGGAAATGGAAAGGAAAGCAGCCTGCACAAGGTTGAAGTAGGAGTCCTTTCCATTTATGTATGACCGTTCTGTTGGTTGGCGGGGCCAGTCATTTAAGAGCCCGTGCGCCCTGAATCGGGAGTTGAGGTTGTTTCGTGTTTTTTCGAGTTGCGCCCCCGGCGGGGGCTTTTGTTTTTTTGAGTTGTGGGCGCGCCGCTCAACGCGGGCGTTGGGCGGACTGACGATGCTGATCTCGCAATTCCCATGTGTGAGGAAAGGCCGTGGTTCCTTTTTGTGAAGTTGGGGGCATTCAATATGGCGTCTGCGAGTCATCCGACGTTGGGGAGATGGCAACCCTTCTGGGAGAGATGTTCAGCCTTTACGATCCCCCGGCAGTCGCCGTCGGCATTTCGTCGGCGGAGTTTGAAGCCTTCGTTCGGCTCTTCAGCGCCACGGCTGTAGCCGATGGGCTCACCATCGTTGCGCGGTCGGCCGACAGCAGTCAGATGATCGGCGCGTTGTTGACCGAAGACTCGGCCTCACCCCCGCCGAGTGGAATGGACCAGCTGAGCAGAAAATTCGATCCAATCTTCGATATTCTTGGCCAACTGGACACGGAATATTGGAGCGGGAAATCCGCCCGTCCGGGCGACTGCCTCCATCTCTTTCTGTTGGGAGTCGCTCGCACCTTCGGCGGACGCGGGGTGGCACAGCAGCTCGTCGCGACGTGTCTCGAGAACGGCCTCAATAGAGGGTACCGCCTCGCTGTAACCGAGGCGACCAATGGCGTGTCTCAGCACATCTTCCGCAGGCTGGGATTCGCCGACCGAGTCCGGCGGTCGTACCAGGATCACCGCTTTGAAGGGAAAGCTGCTTTTTCGAGCATTGAGGGACACGTTGGCCCCATTCTCATGGACAAGGCCATGGCGTAATCGATTTACCGTACCACTCAACGACAGCATGCGGCGGCCGGCGCTCACCTTGAACCGCTGTAGGCGTCCCTACGCGCCTCAAGGGTGGCCGAGCCAGGGTCATCGTACCTTTTCTGCCGAATGGGTTTGCCGGAATGAATTTGACTCAAGATGAATAAGGAACTTTCTGCCAACACCGTTCTGTCGCATTACCGCATCGTCTCCAAGCTTGGCGCCGGCGGGATGGGCGAGGTGTATCTGGCGCAGGATACAAAATTGGATCGCAAGGCCGCGTTGAAGATTCTGCCGGCTAAGTTTGCTGCCGACCAGGACCGCATGCGCCGTTTCGTTCAGGAAGCGAAGGCGGCGGCCGCACTCAATCATCCGAACATCGCCCACATCTACGAGATCGGTGAGAGCGACGGCACGAACTTCATCGCCATGGAGTATGTCGACGGCCAGACCTTGCACGAGGCGATTCACAGTGAAAAGAGCGGGCTGAAGGTCTTGCTGAAACACCTCTTCCAGGTGGCGGAAGGCCTGGCGAAAGCACACGCGTCAGGAATTGTGCATCGCGATCTGAAACCCGACAACATCATGATCACGCGGGAGGGGCACGCCAAGATTCTGGATTTCGGCCTGGCCAAGCTCGTGGAGACCAAGCCGGAGAGCGCCGCGGAAATGGGCGAAGCAGCACCCACGATGATGCCCGATCAGCATTCGACTCCCGGCGTCGTGATGGGCACGGCCGGCTACATGTCTCCCGAACAGGCGCAAGGAAAACCTGTCGACCAGCGCTCCGACATCTTTTCCTTCGGCTGCCTCCTTTACGAAGCAGCGACGGGTCGCAAGCCGTTCGCCGGTGACTCCGTCGTGGACACGCTGCACAAGATCATTTACGAGCCGGCGCCCGCCATCACGGACTTTAATCCTTCAGCACCGCCGGAATTGCAGCGCGTCATCCGCAAGTGCCTGGCGAAAGAGCCGGCCAAGCGCTACCAGACGATACGCGACACGGCCAACGATCTCGAAGAGTTGATCGAAGGGATGAAGGGCGTAAGCGACATCGAGCGCTCGGTGGCGCCGGCCGCGAGCCCGACCATGAGCGGTGCACCAGGCAGCACATACGATGACCTGCGCGCGCAAAGCACTGCGTCCGTTAGCCAACAGCCTGCCTCGAGCGCAGAATATGTCATCACTGGAATCAAGCAGCATAGACTGGGAGTGGTGATTGCACTCGTGGTGCTTGTCGTCGGCGCGGTCAGTCTTTTTCTTTATGTGCAGGCGCGCACGACCGCAGGTGCAATCGAATCAATCGCCGTGATGCCGTTCGTCAATGCCACCGGCAATGCGGATGTCGAGTATCTTTCGGACGGCATGACCGAAACGCTCATCAGCAGCCTGTCGCAACTGCCGATTCTGAATGTAAAAGCACGTTCGACGGTCTTTCGTTATAAAGGGAAAACGACAGACGTCAAGACCATCGGCAAAGAGCTAAACGTGCAAGCAATTTTGACCGGGCGCGTCGTGCAACGCGGTGACCAATTGACGCTCAGTCTGGAACTGGATGATGTTGCAACCGAAAATGCAATTTGGAGCCAGCAATACAATCGCAAGCAATCCGACCTCGTCACACTCCAAAGCGAGATTGCGCGTGATGTGTCGAGCAAGCTTAAGTCCAGACTATCGGGTGCGGAGGTAGCGAAAGTCGAAAAGAACTACACCGCTAACCCGGAAGCCTATCAGCTTTATTTGAAAGGAAAGTTCTCATGGAACAAACGAACGAGCGAATCCCTCAAACAAGCTGCTGAGCTTTACCGGCAGGCGGCCGAGAAAGACCCGAACTATGCTCTCGCCTATTCAGGTTTGGCTGAAACATACGTTCTCTTTTCGAGTTACGATGTGGCGCCGGCAAACGACAGCATGCCGCAGGCGAAAGCCGCGGCCCTGCGGGCATTAGCGATTGACGATTCGCTGGCTGAAGCACACACCGCCCTCGGATTTTATCTTTCCAATTATGAATGGGATCGGGATGGCTCGGAAAAGGAGTATCGCCGCGCTATCGAACTCAAACCGAATTACGCGACCGCCCATCATTGGTTAGGTGATGACCTCGGGTGTGTAAAACGGTTTGACGAAAGCCTGGCCGAGTTGAGGCGTGGCGAGGAACTCGACCCGCTTTCGCCGATCATAGGTACGAATCTGGGTGACACGCTAGTCTACGCGCGCAGGTATGACGAGGCAATTGCACAATACAAGCGGACTCTCGTTAGTAACCCAAATTTTGCTTACGCTCACCGGGCGTTGGGTTGGGCCTATGGCTCAAAGGGAATGTATCCGGAAGCCATAGCCGAAACGCGTTTGTCTATCGAATTGGATCACGCCTCGGTAGGAAAGGGATATTTGGGACTGTGGCTGGCGAAATCCGGTAAGCGCGATGAGGCAGTGAAACTGCTCGGCGAGTTAAAACAGGAAGCGACCCGGGGTTATGTTCAGAGCTACACTTTTGCGCTTATTTACATTGGGCTTGGTGATAAAGAGGAAGCATTGAACTGGCTCGAAAAACAAATGGCGGGTCGTTCAGAAACCGCGAATCAGTATGCAGTGGTTCCTGAGCTTGACGTTCTGCGCTCCGAGCCGCGATTCAAGGAAATGCTGAAGCGGATGAATCTGCCGGAATGAATTTGAATTAGATGAACAAAGCACTCGAAGCCAACACCACCCTGTCACATTACCGTATCGTCTCGAAGATCGGCGCGGGCGGGATGGGTGAGGTGTATCGGGCACACGATGCGCGACTCGAGCGTGAGGTCGCGATCAAAGTTCTCCCTGCCGATTTCACGTCTGACAAAGACCGGCTGCAGCGTTTCGAGCAGGAAGCCAAAGCCACCTCTGCCCTCAATCATCCGAACATTTTGACCGTTTACGATATCGGCGAACACGAAGGCACGCCGTTCATCGTGTCTGAACTGCTCGACGGCGAAGAGCTACGCGACCGTTTGGACGAAGCGCCGATCCCGTTGCGAAAGACGATCGATTACGCGCAGCAAATCGTCAGCGGCCTTTCTGCCGCGCACGAGAAAGGCATCGTCCACCGCGACCTGAAACCGGAGAATCTGTTTATCACGAAAGATGATCGGGTGAAGATCCTCGACTTCGGCCTGGCGAAGTTGCGCGCTCCCAAATCCTCAGTGGACAGTTCAGAGAATGAGACCCGGAAGGCGATCACCAACCCCGGCGTGGTGCTCGGAACCGTGGCCTATATGTCGCCGGAACAGGTGCGCGGTCACGAGACGGACCACCGCTCGGATATCTTTTCGTTTGGCTTGATCCTGTACGAGATGATCTCGGGACGGCGAGCCTTCCGGAGCGAGACGATGGCCGAGACGATGTCAGCGATTCTCAAGGAAGATCCGCAGGAACTCAGCGAAACCAATCCGAACATCAGCCCGTCGTTTGAGCGGATCGTGCGGCGGTGTTTGGAAAAGAAACCCGAACGACGTTTTCAATCAACATCCGATCTGGGATTTGCCCTCGAAGCGCTCTCGGCCACCAGCTCGTCGAGCACGATGCGGACGGAAGCCGGGCCGACATTGGAGACTGTGACCTCGCGGAAGCACAGCGCCTGGCGCGATCGTTTTTGGATGTTTGCGTTCGCTGCCGCGGCTGCGGTGTTGGTGGTCGTTGCGACCTACGAGCTCGCGCGCTGGCTGCGATCGGGCGCCGCGGCCACGAATGGTGACGTGGCGCATGTTAGCGTCGTACTGCCCGACGGGGACGAATTGGCTCCGACCAGTCTGTGGCCCATCGCGCTGTCCGAGGACGCCACGCACCTCGCATACGCCGGTCTTCGCGGCGGCAAGACCCTGCTCTTCGTCCGCAGGTTGAGCGAGGCTGTGCCACGCCTGCTCGACGGGACCGAGGGGTGCCAGAGTCCGTTTTTCTCTCCTGACGGGCAATGGATCGCGTTCTTTGCTGAATCCAAACTCCGCAAAATCGCGGTCGGCGGCGCCGCAATGCAAACACTCGCCGAGGCGCCGTTTTCTCGCGGCGGTTCCTGGGGTGGGGACGGCTACATTTATTTCGCGCCCACAAACATCGGTGGTATTTGGCGGGTACCGGAAGGCGGTGGCACGCCGACCGAGGTCACCCGCAAGGATCCGGCCAGCGGCGAGATCAGTCATCGGTGGCCGCACGTCATCGCGGGTAGCAAGACACTGCTGTTTGCGGTGTGGACAGGGCCAGGCAACGATGAACACGATGTCGCTGTCCAGGAAATCGGCGGCACGGAGCACCACCTTTTGGTAAAGGGCGGCGACGCGCCTCGCTATGCGCCGAAGCTGGGTACGCTATTCTACGTTCGTCTCGGTGAACTGTTCGCGGTGCCGTGGCGCCCGCCACAGACCGATCTCGGTCGGGCGGTGCCAGTCTCGATGTCCGAACGCACGAGCCAAAGCGCCGTCGAAGGATCTGGCAACTACGCAGTGTCCGGCGCCGGCACGCTCGCCCATGTGGTGGGCGGACGAACGCTCAATTCGGCACGACTAGTGTGGATCGACCGTACCGGCAAGCTGGAACCTCTGCCTCTGCCCGAACGCGATTACGACAGCGTGGTGATCTCGCCCGACGGCACACGAGCGATTGTGCAGATCAGGGGAGGCAAGACCGAGCTTTGGATGTACGATTTCGCTCGCGGCACGTTGACTCCGATCGGAAACAGTGCCGACAGCAGCCAGTCGCCCCTTTGGACCTCCGACGGTGCGCGCATCATCTATCGAGGCACGCGACAGGGATTCCGCAACCTCTACTGGCGCATGGCCGATGGCTCAGGTGTAGAAGAACGCCTGGCTACGAAAGCCGATGTGACTCAGTCGCCGACGTCAGTATCACCAGATGGCCGCTGGCTCCTGTTCAATGAGAACAGCGGGCAAGAGTCTGGCGGCGTTGGCATTTGGCTGATGCAGCTCGAAGGCGACCGAACAGTGCATCACTTGTTCCCAGCGCCGGCCGGTGAGTCTGATGGCCAGTTTTCCCCAGACGGCAAATGGATCGCATACCAGGCATCCGTTTCGTCGCGACAGGAGATCTACGTGTCGCCGTTTCCTGGGCCTGGCCCCAGACGGCAGGTCTCGATCGATGGTGGCGCCGAACCGCTCTGGTCTCGTGATGGCCGCGAGTTGTTTTTTCAGAACGGCTCCCAGCTGATGGGAGCCCCCGTTACGCCCGGCGC
>JBAVHJ010000212.1:0-22834 GCA_049685715.1 Terriglobia bacterium
GACTTAGTTCGCAATAACGAGGTGGGGAAAGGCCCATAGGCGCTGCCCATAGCTCCCTCACCACACGGATATCCCACCACACGGAGAACCTCAGGACGTATTGCACTCTAAGCTTTAGGATTGATAAGAGGGTCCATGCTGGCCACACGACTAACCACTTCACGGCCCATAGCGCCTCGCGACATTGCACTCGCCTGCATGTAGCTGCCTGCCGTTCAGTTACCCACGACAAGTTGAGGGTCCAGCACGGCAGGGGCAGCTTGAATCTGGCCGCTGGGCGGTGCAACGAGGTCATACTCATAGGTGCCGGGCTTGACGTTATCCTCTTTCACACCATTGGGCGGCCAGGAACAATGCTTCTGTTCACACTTGACGGGGGGTAACCCATGACCGTCCCTAAAAGTTACCTTCCAATTATCCTGTGTGAAAAACCATTCCGCCCGCTGATTTTTTTCCAGTGAAAGGTAAGGCCTGTCCGGAACCGCTACAGGAGTTGCTCTGTCATTGACATTGGCCTGGATCACGACCTGGCGGGGCAAGTCCGGGTATGTAACAAACTTTTTGCCGACGAAAAATCCGACCACGAGGCCGACGAGGAGCAGTACGATCGCCAGCACGCTTGAAGAGCTTTTTTGTTCCGCCATAATAATCCTCCTTATTCGCAGATCATTTTGTCGTGGGTGACTTCTTATCGCCTCTCAGGATTTCCGGAAACTCCTTGTCCTCCCGCAAGCTTGCAAGCTCGGGCTCCTGCAGGATAACTGAAGCTGGGTAATCCTGTTGCACGGCCTTCCGGATCCAGCCCAGCGCTTCCTGCCGTTTCCCGCAGACGTTGGCAACAATGGCCGCCTGAAACATGTTGTCCGGGTCATTGGGATTTAAATCCAGGGCTTGACGAACGTGCTTCTGTGCTTCCAGACAATTTCCGGTCTTAGCAAAGCAGAGCGCCAAGGTCACATGGACCCCAGCGTTCTTGGAATTCACTCGGAGTTCATCTTTGGCCAATAGAATGGCTTGCTGGTAAGCCGGTGTTGCCTTAGAGCGAAGGCTGGGAGCCCATCGGCTGGCGTCTCCCAGGTTGGCCCAGTAAGTCGACCTCCCCGGCACAAGCCCCACAGCTTTCTCATACGCCTCGGCTGCTTCCTTGTACTGACCCTGCGTGTACTCAAGGGTCCCCAGATTCGAATAAGCATCCCCATTGGGGAGCAGCGCGATTGACTTCTTGTAGGCCTCCCTGGCCTGAGCAAGACTGCCCTTCTGTTGAAGGGCAACCCCCAGATTGTTGTAGCCACGACTGTTGTCAGGGCTCAATTTGACAACCTGTTGATATCTCTCGAGCGCCTGAGAAAATTGACCATGCCTAAGATAGAAATTCCCCAACTTGTTGTAACATGCCCAATATCCCGGTTGGAGTTCAATCGCCCGACGGTAGGTCTGCTCCGCTTCGGTGGACCGCCCGGCTCCCTCGTAGGCTTCGCCGAGTCCCAGAACAGCGTCCGGCCAATTCGGCTGTTCTTTGAGAACCCCCTGAAATTCGTCGATCCCTTCCTGCGCATGGCCTGTTCGGGTTCGCAACAGCCCCAGCGTCACATGCACCTCCGGCATCTGGGGGTCCAGTTGGCCGGCGCGCTGGCAATAAGCGATCGCCTCGTCCGCCCATTGGGACTGATGCGTCAGGTCATATTTGTAGAGGTAGGCCCGCCCCAGGGCTGCTTGAACAAGTGCGGAATGGGTCGGGTTGCTCAGGTTCTTTAACAGGGCAATGGCATTTTCAATGGAGGTTCCATCTTCATAGCGCTGCAAGTATCCCAAAGCCTTCAGGTAACTGTCCTGGGCGGCTGCCGTCTCAAGGCCCCTCCGGTGCTCAGGCTCGGACCGAAGTTGAAACTGTAACTGCAAAGCATTCACCACACCGTCCGCCAGGCGATCCCTGAGTGCAAAAAGATCTCCGACGGAGCCGCTGACGTCACCCCCTCCAATCAAAGAGCCCGGCTTGGAAGCAAAACTATACATAGAATAATTTACGTGAATCTGGTCGCCCACACGTTGCATCGACGCCCCCAGGGCCAAATTGGCTCCCAGGTTTTGCACGACCCGAGGCAGGTCGCTCTCGGAAACAGATAGGCCCTTGACCGTCGCCGGGGGCCACACCTGGATCCCCGGCACTCGCACCAGGCGGGTGCTCACCATCTCAGCCAACCCCTCGGCAAACTGTTGGTCTCCATTCATGTCTTTGAACGGCAGGACGACGAGATACTTTTGAGTTGGAGACGCAAGGGGAGGTTTATGGAGAACCCACTTTCCTAGAACAATCATTGCCAGCACGAGCGCCCCTAAAAAAATGAAGGTCCGCCGCGCCGTTAAAGAACTTGTCCAGGGGCGCGCCCGCCCCGAGAGGACTTCTTCCAGTTCCATCCGGGCATCGCCAATATCGCGGAGGCGTTTTTTGAGGTCTTTGTGCAGACAACGCCGGAGGAGTTCACGAATCGCCCGGGGCGTCCCCTGGGGAAGCAGATTCCAGTCAGGATCGCGACTGAGAATCGCGGCAATCCTGTCGGACGTGGTTCCCCCATCGAAGGCCTTTTTTCCGGAGAGCATTTCGAAGAGCACACAGCCGAACGACCAGATGTCGGTCCGCTTGTCGAGGGGATGGCCCCGGGCTTGCTCCGGACTCATGTAAGCGGCTGTCCCAAGAATGGTCCCTTGCTGGGTGCCCTCCATGCTGGCGGTCGGCGATTGGGAACTGTCGGACGAGGAGGACTCGGATTCCATTTCCTTGGCCAAACCAAAATCCAGGACTTTTACCTTGCCTTCTTCCGTCACCTTGATGTTCGAGGGTTTGAGGTCGCGATGGATGACGCCCTTCTCGTGAGCGGCCTCCAAACCCTCTGCAATCTGAATAGCGCATTGAAGCGCTTCCTGTTGAGACAAAGAGCCTGACGATGCGATCTTGTCCGACAGGGTTAGTCCTGAGACAAGTTCCAACACGAGGAAGCGCACTTGATCGCAATCCTCAAGTCCATAGATGGCAGCGACGTTCGGATGATTGAGCGCGGCGAGAAGTCGGGCTTCTCGCTCGAATCGGGACAGCCGCAAGCGATCCCTGGCAAGGGTCTCCGGCAAGACCTTGATCGCGACTTCACGTTCCAGCCGGGTATCCCGTGCCTGATATACCTCACCCATCCCGCCAGCGCCGAGCGAGCCAACAATTTCGTAGGAACCGAGTCGAGTGCCTGCCCTAAGAGCCATAAACCACGAGGGGTCGTATATCCGCCGGATGGTTGAGCCGTAGAATTAAGGTTGAATCCCAGGGGAAGGCCCGAACCTCTTTCCGGGTTAAAGGTCGCCAATCCATACATTCTGGATTGAAGATCACCTCTCCTTTTAGAGGAAAGGCAGATTACCATTGATTCACACTGGGTCCAGACCGCGGATTGGTTCTTGAACCGCGTTCTACGCAGGCAATGGTCTCAGAGGGGAGGTCGAAAGCTTTTCATTCAAACTACACCTCCTCTCCTTGACGTCCACAAATTTTCAATTGGTCCTCGATCAGACGCGGCGCGACCACAGCCTTCTGCTGAAAACCGCGCGTCATCGACACACCCTAAAGTGGAAAGCCCGAAAACTGAATACAGTATGAACCCGCAAACCTTTAACAATCAAGCATGATCGTCGTGACTTTAAGGAGGGAGGATTGGAGTGACAAAAAAAGGATGGAGTAACCCTATCTATGCGGGGACCTCGGGGTTTCTGCGGTGTGTTAGAGATTGAACTTTAATCGGACCGTGAAGAAACATCAGAAGGATCCATATGGAGTGTGGGAGCGTTCTGCTGCCTATACAGCGTGGATCTAGCTTCGCGCGCCTTCTCTCTGGGCGGCAAGCTGCGCGGAACCACAGCGCATGCAGGCTTGCGCACTCCAAATGAGTCACCGTACTTCCGGAATGAACCTTTTCCTTCGGGTACCCGGGTTCTTATGACTGGTTCTACATTGCAAGCGTAGACAGGGCGGGAATGATGCTGTCGATCTCGTCTTTGAGTCTTGCATAAACCTCGTCGGCCCTCGCGAGATTGTTCTCATGTCCCAGCTTCTCCAAGGTCTGGGCCGCCTCTGTGGCTGCCTTCGCGCCGAAGTTGCTCACGGCGCCCTTCAAGGAATGGGCCGAACGTTCCAGGGCCCTGGCGTTGCCCTGTACGATGGCCTCACCGATCGCGGACAGGAGCTGAGAGGAGCATTCAAGAAAAGCATCTTTCACCTCTCTCAGAAACTCCGGATCGCCATCCGACATAGCCAACACGACCGCCCGGTCGATGACTTCTCCTTGAGGGAGTTGTAAAGAGGACGCCGCGGAGGGATCGACTGAGCTTCCCGCGTGCGGGTCGTTGAAGGAAATCTCCGGTCCCTTGACCTTCCTTGTGGAAGTATGCCTTTCGATCACCTCAAAGAGCTTGGCCGCTTGGATGGGTTTGGGTACGTAGCCGTCCATCCCGGCCGTCAAACAGCGTTCTTCGTCCCCTCGAATCGCGTGCGCCGTCAAGGCAATAATCGGAATGTGTCGGCCCGTTCTCTTCTCCCGTTCCCTGATCGCCGCCGTCGCTTCGAAGCCGTTCATTTCAGGCATTTGCACATCCATCAGAACGATATCGAAGGACTGCTTCTCCATTTCAGCAAGCACTTCGCGGCCATGGTTGGCCACCACCACCGTGTGTCCCTGATTCTCCAGCATGTGGACTGCTACCTTTTGATTGACGGCATTGTCCTCAGCCAGAAGAATATGAAATTGTTTGCGGGAGGGTCGCAAGGAATAGCGCGTGATGAGCGGCGTTGGCTCAGTGGCCAACGCCCGGGAACTAAGCACTCCCACGATCGCATCAAACAACTCGGACTGTTTGATCGGCTTAGGCAAGTAGGCAGACACACCAAGATCCCGGCAACGGAGGGCGTCCCCTCGCACCCCGCCCGAGGTCAGCATGATAATCCTGACACCGGCCAGTTTGCTGTTCTGCTTGATGCGCTCGGCGACCGTAAATCCATCCATGATGGGCATTTGAACATCGAGCAGGACCAGGGAGAATGGATCGTCGGACTCGCTGGCCCTCTGAAGAACTTCCAGGGCGGCATCGCCATTGTCCACTAGGGTCGGCCGCATGTGCCATTTCGTCAGCGCGTCATCCAATATGCGTCTGTTTGTGGCGTTATCGTCAACCACCAGGACCGGCAACTCTCTCAAATCCATCGGCCGAACCGCCTCAAGGTGCTTTTCGACCTTTTGCAGTCCAAAGGATGCCGTGAAGTGAAAGGTACTCCCCCGATGGAGTTCGCTTTCAACCCAAATTCGCCCCCCCATCGACTCAATGATCCGCGAGGAAATCGCCAGCCCCAGCCCCGTCCCGCCATACTTCCGGGTGGTTGAACTGTCGGCCTGGGAGAAGGCCTCAAAAATGGTCTTCTGCTTGTCGATGGGAATTCCAATACCGGTATCGGTTACGGCAAAGTGCAGTCGCGCCTGATCCTCCCCCTGAGATTCGATCTCGACATGCAGGACCACTTCCCCTGCTTCGGTAAATTTGATGGCATTGCCCACCAGATTTGTAATCACCTGACGCAGGCGGCCGGCATCCCCGATCAGCGCATCGGGCACCTCCGGTCGAACGTGGCAAGCCAGTTCCAATCCTTTATCGATCTCTCGCAACGCCAGGGTTCGGACAATGTTGTCGAGGCTATCACGCAGGTTGAAACTGATGGGATCCAGCTCGAGTTTGCCCGCTTCGATCTTCGAGAAATCCAAAATGTCGTTGATCAAGGACAAGAGAACATTGGCAGAAGATCGGACCAGGCCCAGGTACTCCCGCTGCTCCTCGGTGAGTCCCGTATCGAGGGCCAGCTCGGTCATCCCGATGATCCCGTTCATGGGGGTTCGAATTTCGTGGCTCATCGTGGCGAGGAATTCGCTCTTGGCCTGGGAGGCAGTTTCCGCAGCCAACTTTGCTTTTTGAAGCTCTGCTTCCGCCCGCTTGCGCTCGGTGATGTTTACATACATTGCATAGATGCCATCCAGCTTTTTTTCCGCCAGGATAGGCACCCCGTAGATTTCAACAGGCAATAGGCTTCCATCTTTTCTCTTTCTCAAGCTCTCCCCGCAGACAACGCTCCCCTCAAGAATGGTCCGCGAAAAACCCGATGCCTCTTCGTTTAAGGACCCGGGAACAATAACTTCATTGATGTGCCTCCCCCGTAGTTCCTCAAACGAAAATTGAAAAATGTCCTGAAAACTCTGATTCACATGGAGGATTCTTTCTTCTTTATCCAGCATCACGATTCCAATGGGGGCGTTTTCGAAAAGTTGCTGAAAGCGAAGCTTCTGCAGCAGGGTTTCACTTTCGGCGCGGCTGCGCTCGACGATTTCCTTCTGCAAATCCTGGGTGCGTTCCACCACCCGATGCTCCAGTTCATTGCGAGCTTGTTCCAGGGCCCCATCTCGCGCCTGGATCTGGGCCAGCATCTCATTGAAGGCGCTGATCAGCACCCCCAATTCATCCTCCCCGTACTTAGCAGCCCGGACCCAGTAGTTCTTCTCCACCGAAACCATCCGGGCGGTGTCGGCCAATTCCAGAATCGGTCCGGAAATGACGCGCTGCAACTTTGTCGAGAGCAGCCAGGCCACCAGGACAGCCATCACCATCACCAGGCTCATAATCAGTGTGTAACGCCTCATCCGGGCATTCAATTCCTGGAGATCGGATCGAAGGTGGATCGTTCCGATCCTTTCGCCCTGAAGCACGATGGGTTTGAACAAAACCAGCTGACCGCCCTCAAGCCGGACGCCGTCACTGGCCGGGGAAGCCGGCATGGTCCGTGCGGCAGTTCCACCGCGCAGGTAGGTGGTGAGTACCGTCCCTTCGGCAGTATAAAGGCAGGCCGCGTAAATGGAGGGCTCAGCGCGCAGGGCTGAGAGGACTTCTCCGGCGCCCTGCTGATCACCAAAGCTCATCGCGGCCGTACTGTTGTTGGCGATCATGTCGGCCATGGTCGAAAGATTCCGGATGGCGACCCGGCGAGACGTGACCACGTCATAGATCCCGAACGTGACGCACGCCAACATGAGCGCCGCAGCACTTGTCATTGTGATGATCAGCGCGAGCTTTCGATTGATGGAAATGTCCCGAAAGGCACGCATCTTATTCGTTCCTTCTAAGAGGAGGACTCACAATGGTCCTGACCGTCGGGAGACCCGGGTTGATTCGGGTACTGAACCGAGGAACTGCATCGCCGTTGATCTTAAAGCGAGCCATAGGGTCGTCCTGTCTAGAATTCATCATCCCTCCATCCGTCGATGGAAGGCCGATGTGCCATGCAATCACTTATCGGCATTCATCAACAGAATCTTTAGAGGGTTGAATTCATAGCCTTAGATCTCAGAATGGCGAACTCATGAACTCCCGGCCTTGGGATGTTTTGCGGGCATGACTGGCGAGAGAATCAGCAAGGGTTTATACTAGAGAGGAGAAATGACAGTGAGGGAGGGCGAACAGCCCCCTTGCTTGTCATTGAGGAGGCTTACCGCTATCGTGACGACAGAGCTGCGCCCAAATAACGGAGGTTTGGGAAACCCGCAGGCTGCGACCCTGGGCGAAATCGGGGGAGCGTTCCCCAAGTCCCGGTAAAATCCAGCCAGGAATCGACCGCTCAAATTCTCCGGATCATCCCGCGGCGGAGTGATTTGATCATGAGAAAAACCCCATCCCTCCAACAATTTCATCCCGGTGCCATCATGAAACGCCGACTAGCCAGTCTCATCGTCCTGCTGACCTTCTGTTTCGCTGTAAGTGGTGATCCTCAAAACGCACAATCCCCTCAGCCCAGCAATCAAATAGACCGACAACCGGCTGTCGCGGGACAGTTCTATCCGGCTCAAAAGGACCGGCTGGAACTCACCCTGCGCCAACTGTATTCAAAGGCCCTTCCGTCAAAACACATCAAGAATGTGATCGCCATTATTTCACCTCACGCGGGTTATCCCTACTCGGGAGAGGTGGCCGCTTCCAGCTTCAACCAAATCGACCCGGAAAAGGAATACGACAACATTTTTGTTTTGGGTCCCAGCCACCATATCGGTTTTGACGGAGCGTCCATTTATTCCCAGGGCAACTTTGTAACGCCGTTGGGAACGGTCAAAGTCAACACCACACTCGCCCGTGAACTCATTCGAAAATACAATTTTTTTTCGGATCGGGTGGATGCTCATCGGGCCGAACACAGCATTGAAGTGCAGCTTCCCTTCTTGCAGGCGGTCATGAAGAAGGAGTTCAAGATAGTTCCGGTGGTCGTGGGCTCAGGCTCCGCTGAGACGTACGAGAGGATTGCAGCGGCCCTTCGTCCTTACCTGAATCCCAGGAACCTTTTCGTGATCAGCACTGATTTCTCACACTATCCCGCCTATCGAGACGCGGTTACCGTCGACAAGGACACCGGTGATGCCGTGCTCACCAATTCCGCAGGGAATCTGATAAAAACCATCCGGGCCAACGCGCAAAAAAATATCCCCAATCTCGCCACCAGCATGTGCGGGCTATCGACCGTGTTGACGCTGCTGTACATGACTCAAAACAACCCCCAAATCACCTACACTGCCTTTCAGTACAGGAATTCCGGAGACGCCGAATCGGGGATGAAGCAGCAGGTCGTTGGATATTACGCCATCGCCGTGTCGGTCAAAGAAACTCCCCCGGACGCGGGATTCGGGTTGACGGATCAGGATAAGCGGGACTTGCTGGGGATCGCCCGGGCTGCCCTCGAACAACACGTCCGTGATCACCGGAGTCCTGAAATGGATTCTCCAGTCGTTTCCGAAACCCTTAAGACGAAGAGCGGTGCGTTCGTGACCTTAAAGAAAAACGATCAATTGAGGGGATGTCTCGGGCGTTTTGATGCGACTGAGCCCTTGCACAAGGTGGTTCACGACATGGCAATCGCTTCGGCAACGGCAGATCCCCGGTTCGCTCCGGTGGGGCCTGGGGAGCTCAACAAACTCGAAATCGAAATCTCGGTCCTCACGCCCCTCAGGCGCATCCACTCCATTGACGAAATTGAAATGGGTAAGCACGGTATTTACCTCCGCAAGGGATTGAAGACAGGAACTTTTCTACCTCAGGTGGCCACGGACACCCATTGGACCAAGGAAGAATTCCTGGGCCACTGCGCTCAGGATAAGGCGGGTCTGGGGTGGAATGGGTGGAGGGACGCGGAGATTTATACCTACGAGGCCATCGTGTTCAGTGAAAAGGAGTTTCCGAAGCGATAACCTCTCCCCAAATTGTTTCGCGTTTGTGATGGAAGCATGAGGCCCAGCTTGAATACGGATAGAAGGCTCATCGTCGCCATCGGTGCGGTCGGCTTTACGTCGATCGTGACCCAAACCATCCTGCTGCGTGAATTCTTGTCGGTCTTTTCGGGCAATGAGCTGGTGATTGGGATTGTCCTTGCGAGTTGGATGATTCTCACGGGCGCAGGGTCCTTCCTCGGACGCTTCGTTGGCAAGACGAAACATCGGCTGGATTTCATCATCGCTCTTTTCCTCCTGACGGCCCTGCTTCCGATCGTCACTGTCTTCCTCTTGAGCTACCTCAGAAATCTTGTTTTCCCCGTGGGCACTCTAATCGGGGTTCTCGAAAGCCTGTATGGCTCATTTTTTCTTTTGATCCCTTACTGCATGACCACGGGCCTCCTGTTCACCCTTTTTGCACAGACCGTCTCGGAACAGTCCAAGTCAAATCTCATCGCCAGCGTGTATTCGTGGGAGTCCCTGGGAAGTATTGTGGGCGGCTTTCTATTCAACCTGGTGATGGTTTTCTTGCTTTCAACCTTCCAATCCCTGACCCTCCTGACGCTCTTTAACCTCGGCATCTGTTTCTATATCTCATTGAAGTATGGAAGGCCCTTCTTAACGTATACCCTCCCGCTCGTTGGATGCCTCGTCGTCGGCCTGACGCTCGCCGTCAACCTGGATGAGCTCTCGAAGCAGTTTCTATTCAGAAACCAAAAACTCCTTTTTTATGTCGACACTCCTTACGGAAATTTGACCCTCACCGAACAAGGGGAGCAAAAGAACTTCTACGAGAACAGCGTTCTTCTTTTTTCTACCAACGACGTGATCTCAAGTGAAGAAGCGGTCCACTATGCCGCCATCCAGCATCCACACCCGAAAAACATCCTGCTCATTTCCGGCGGCCTCTCGGGGACGATCCAGGAAATCCTGAAATATGACGTGGACCGGATCGACTATGTCGAACTCAATCCCCGGATCATTGAGATGGGCAGAGACTACACCTCCTCCTTAACGAGTCCCAAACTTCATGTCTTCACCGAGGATGCCCGACGGTTTCTGAAGAATGCGAGCGGGCATTACGATCTAGCCCTTGTGAATGTCCCGGATCCGGTGACCGGACAAATCAACCGTTACTATACCGTGGAGTTTCTCCACCAGCTCAAATCAAAACTGAATGAAGGAGCGGTGGTTTCCTTCAGCCTCCTCTCTTCGGTCGATTATATGGGCACTGAAGCCCGGCAGCTCAGCTCCATTATGAACAGCACGCTACGGACGGCATTCCAGAATGTCCTGGTTGTCCCCGGAATGCGGAACTACTACCTTGCATCCGACGCTCCGCTGAACATCGACATTGGCCGGAGAATTGAACAACGCGGGATCAGCAACAGTTATGTAAATCCGTACTATATTGATGATCAATCGCTGCGTCAGAGGAGCGAGGCCATGGCGCAGAGTTTCTATGAGCACACCGTTTTAAACAGAGACTTTACCCCGGTCGCCTACTATCGCCAAATACTGTACTGGCTCAGCTCCCTGCAATTCAGCCCCTGGGTTCCCGCCGGAATCCTGCTGCTCGTTCTCGCCGCTGTGGTGATCAAGCTCAATACCATCAGTTTCGGGTTATTTACCGGAGGATTTGCGGCCTCATCCCTGGAACTCCTGCTGCTATTTTCGTTTCAGATTATTTATGGTTACGTCTATCAAGCGACCGGATTGATTATTACCCTGTTCATGGCAGGGCTTGCGGCAGGGTCTTATTACGGGCAGAAGAGAGCACACCATTTTGGTATCTCCAGTTTTATTGGCACCCAGTGTGCGATCGGCGTTTATGCTCTCCTGCTTCCCTTTGTTCTTCTACTGTTGAAGGGCGCCCTTCTGGGGAACTTCATGATTCATGCAATTTTCATCCTCCTCACGGTCCTCATCGCGGCGCTCGTCGGCTTGGAGTTCTCCATTGCCTCGAACCTCCGGAAGGGAGGGATTGAGACCGTGGCCTCCGAGTTATACAGTATCGACCTCCTAGGCTCGGCGCTCGGCGCCCTGCTGGTCTCAACTTTCCTGGTGCCTCTCCTGGGGATTGTCAAAACAAGTTTCATCATCGCGTCACTCAGTTTTCTAAGTGCCGTCATGACGACGCTCAACAGAAAGCGATCTACTGTTTTCTCAGAGAGTGAGTTGGCCCATGTGTGAGTCCATTGAATCAAAAACCCTGAGTCGAAGGCATTTTAATAAATGTTGGTTCCTGGGGATGGGGGCATGTCTAGTCGGCCTGGACTGGCTGGAGACTGTCTCCGGGCCAGAGGGAGTGACCTCAAAGTCACTCCTGGCATCCGACGGCCCCTGGAAATGGAACAAGGAGGCCCTCTTCTATACCCGGACGGCAAACACCATCACCTGCCTGAAGTGTCCGAACTACTGCCAGCTCGGATTGAATGACACGGGGAAGTGTCGGAACCGGGTGAGTTACCAGGGAAAACTCTACTCGACGGCCTACGGCAATCCCTGCGCCGTTCACATCGATCCCGTCGAAAAGAAACCGCTCTATCATTTTCTTCCTACGACCCGCGCCTTTTCGATTGCGGCGGCAGGATGCAATTTCCGGTGCCTGAACTGCCAGAACTGGCAAATCTCCCAAGTCAGTCCTACAGAAACAGCCAACCTCGATCTGATGCCCCCGGCCGTGGTGGAACAGTGCATCAGTGCAGGCTGCGAATCCATTGCCTACACCTATTCTGAGCCCATTTCGTTTTACGAGTATGTGCTGGATACGGCAAAGCTTGCCCGAGAAAAAAGGATTCGAAACGTCTTCAAGTCAAATGGCTATATTAATGAGGAACCATTGCGCTTTCTGTGTAAACATCTCGACGCGGCCAATATCGATTTGAAATGCTTTGATGAAGGGACCTATACCCGCTTATCCGGCGGCAAACTGGCGCCCGTCCTGAATACCCTCAAGACGCTGAAGCAGCAGGGCGTGTGGTTGGAAATAACAAACTTGGTCATCCCCAGTTGGACCGACAATCTGGAGATGATCAGGAAGATGAGCGACTGGCTGGCGGCCAACGGATTATCCGATTGCCCCCTGCACTTCACACGGTTTTCTCCCCTGTACAAACTCAATCAGCTTCCTTTGACCCCTGTTTCAACCCTGGAGAAGGCGAGAGAGATCGCGCTGAATGCAGGGATGCACTACGTATATGTCGGCAATGTCCCCGGACATGCTGCCGAAAACACCTATTGTCATGGGTGCAAGAAACTGATCGTTGAACGAAAAGGATTCAAGATTTTTGCCAACAACATAGCCGTCGGCAAATGCAAATTCTGTGGCGAAAGAATTCCGGGGATTTGGACCTAGTGGAAGGATCCTGAAAAAAGGTGAGATTAGAACCCTCCGACCGACGCCACAAGAACTACTGGAAAAGCAAGACTTCGACGATTAATTTCTGGGTCTAGTCGCTTCTCCTTTCTTCGCCACTCCAGTGCATCGGAACGGCCCACAACAATCATTTACCACCACGCAAGATCTTCACCCCATTCTGGCCATAAACGAGTCGACCGCCATAAGGCCAATCTTCCGGACGCTCGACCAGTCCAGCCCGAACAGGATTTTGGCGTATGTATTCCCATTTCTTTGCCTCGCTCTCGTCGCTACGCAAGAGATGGTCAAAAAAGCCCTCCTCCCACTTAAAATTTCTTTGACCCGTCACAGCCTTCAATGCCTTGATCCATTGACCAAGCGCAATGCCATTGTGTCCTTGATGAGCAAGAAGGTGAAGGTGGTCGGGCATCAATATGTATTGTGTCGGCCACCATTCATAACGTTTCGGGCTGTCGAGCAGGAACGACCCCATCCGGTCGTCCATCAGTTTATTCGCCAAAACACAGAGACGTCCTTCCACACAGAGAGTCAGGTAATAGTGCGGGGATGGATTCCGCGCCCAAACAAACTCAAGTCGACGCAAACGCCTTGGTAGGTTCTCGCGTTGATTACGGCTCTTGTTCATTGGATCCCCCTTGTAGACCGCCCGTTCAGGCGGACTGATCCGGCCTAAATTTCAATTTAATCTTTGTCAAAGGGGGTGCGCCGCGTGGGGGCACGCGGCCTACAACAGATTCAAGAATGCCGCGTGGGATCGGATTTGTCCAGTCCTGCCGTTGCAGGCCGGGTCCCCTGACCCGGCGGCGGGTCCCAGGATTCTCATCGAAGTTGATTCCATTTGTGGGAGAACGCCGCGGCCGCCCCTTCCAACCCGTTGAAAAGAATTCCCTAATGCTCTCATGGGAAAATCCGATAGAAAGAGAGGGGGAAGATTGCTTGCCCCCGCGTTGGAGTTGCGCCCCTATCGAAAGAGCCCGTCTATCAGGAGCGCGAAATCAAAGCCCAAGCTTGCATCCGGGGCCCTTCTCGGCCTTTACGCAACGGGATAGCCTAACGGGAGCATGGCAGGGTCAAAGATCAATTCATGAATTCAGATCCTCCCATCGATGAGCGGATCCGCCCGCAGGCGATGCCCCGGCTTCTCCTTCTGGTGTTTTTCATCCTGGCCGTGAGCATTGGCGCCGCGGGTTACTACTATTATTCCAACCAGCGGAAGCAGATCAGACAGAGCAGTGCCGAAGAGCTTTCCGCCATCGCCGAGATGAAGGCCAGCGAGATTGAGAACTGGCGGAAAGCGCACCTGGGAGATGCACAAGTCATCTTTGGAGGCCCCTGGACTGCCGCCCGCATTCAGCAGTATCTCAACGATCCATCTTCCAATACCTTGGAGCAGGAGATCCTGGTGTGGATGGAATCCCGCAGGAAGAACTATCAGTACAGCTCTGTATTTTTGTTCGATGCCCTTGGACACATCAGGCTATCGGCCAACCCGGGGGGTGAACGCATCCAACCCCTCACGATCGATCTCGTGAAGCATGCCCTGAGCACCCGGCAGGCAATCCTGTCGGACATACAGGAATCGAACCAGGGAAGTGATCTGGATATCGATCTGATTGCACCCCTTGTCCTGAAGAAGGGTTCAGAACAGGTCCTGGTGGGCGTTGTTCTCTTCCGCATCGACCCTCGCACCAGCCTCTACCCCCTCATCCAGAAGTGGCCCACGCCTAGTGGGAGCGGTGAAACCCTGCTCGTTCGTCGTGAGGGGAATGACGTCTTGTTCTTAAATGAACTGCGGCATCGGAAGAATACTTCGCTCCCCCTTCACATTCCTCTCGGCAGGCTGGAAGTCCCGGCTGTTCAAGCGGTGTTGGGCCAGGAAGGAACAATGGAGGGGGTGGATTACCGCGGGGTCAAGGTGCTTGCAGTCAGTCGACAGATAGCCGATTCGTCCTGGTGGATGATTTCCAAAGTGGACCTGGACGAGGTCTACCGGCCCCTCCATGAGCGTGCGCCCTGGGTCATTGCGTTCATGGGGATTTTGATCGTTTCAGCAGCCTCATCCCTGGGATTTATTTGGAGACATCAGACCGTCCATTTTTATCAGAAAGAATATCAGGCCGAGCTGGCGCGGCGATTGACCGAGCAAAAGATGAAAGAGAGCGAGGCGCGTTATCGCTCTTTGTTCGAGAACATGCTTGAAGGATATGCCTATTGCCGGATGATCTTTGAACACGATCAGCCGCAAGATTTTATCTATCTCGATGTCAACCGCGCCTTCGAGCAATTGACCGGCCTGAAGAATGTCGTTGGGAAAAGGGTCACCGAGGTGATCCCGGGGATACGAGAGACCAGTCCGGAGTTATTCGAGGTTTATGGGCGGGTGGCATTGACCGGCAAGCCGGAGCGATTTGAGATTTATCTCAAGACCATGGGAATCTGGTTTTCGATCTCCGTATACAGCCCGCAAAAAGAATGCTTTGTTGCCGCATTCGAAAACATCACGGAGCGCAAGCGGGCTGAGCGAATCCTGCGCGACAGTGAGGAACGGTTCCGGACATCGGTGGAGAACATGCTTGATGGTTTCGCCATTTTTTCGGCCATCCGAAATAAAGCTGGGAAGATCACTGATTTTCGATACGAATACATCAATGACACCGGTTGTCAAATGAATCAAAGGCGTCGCGAGGAGCATCTTGGGCATACCCTCTTGGAACTGTATCCAGCGAACCAGGCCGAAGGCTTTTTCGATGAATATGTGCGATGTGCCGAGACGGGACGACCCCTCATCAGAGAATCTGTGAACTATACCGACCTGTTCGGCGAGGGCCGACTCCTCACCTTTGCTTTTGACATTCGCGCAGTGAAGTTGGGTGACGGATTTGCGGTGGTGTGGCGGGACGCAACAGAGCGCAAGCGAGCGGAGGAGCAATTGCGCTCCACCTCGTTATACGCCCGCAGTCTCCTTGAGGCCAGCCTCGACCCGCTGGTCACCATCAGCCCCGAAGGGAAGATCACTGATGTGAATCAATCGACGGAACAGGTGACCGGCGTTCCGCGCGAACGCCTGATTGGAAGCGATTTCTCAGACTATTTCACCGAACCCGACGAGGCCCGGAAAGGTTACCAGGAGGTGATTTCCGAGGGTTTCGTCAGGGACTATCCGCTGACCATTCGACACGCGGCGGGTAAAACGACCGATGTCCTCTACAACGCCACTCTTTACCGGAATGAGGGGGGTACTATCCAGGGTGTTTTTGCGGTGGCCCGTGACATCACCGCACGCAAGCACGCGGAGGAAGAGATCCGCCGATTGAACGCCGAATTGGAGCAACGTGTCCTCGACCGCACCACCCAGCTCGAAGCGGCCAACAAGGAACTGGAGGCGTTTGCCTATTCTGTCTCCCATGACCTTCGCGCTCCACTACGCGCCGTGGATGGCTTTTCGCGCATCCTGCTGAGTGATTACGCCGCTCATCTCGACCCGGAGCCCCGTCGCTATCTCCAGCTGCTGCGTGAGAATTCTCAGCAGATGGGTCACCTTATCGACGACTTACTGGCCTTCTCGAGGCTCAGCCGGCAAGCCGTGAGAAAGCAGACCGTCGAGCTTCGAGACTTGATCAACAAGTCTCTCGAAGACCTCCGCCATGAACAGGACGTCCGGCACGTCACGGTCAAGGTCGGAGATTTGCCCTCCTGTCTTGCGGATCCGGCGCTCCTCAAGCAGGTTTTTGTGAACCTGCTCTCGAATGCGCTCAAATTTACCCGCACACGGGAGTGGGCCTGTATCGAAATCGGGTTTCAGAATCAAAACGGCAGGCCCGTTTATTTTGTGCGGGACAACGGCGTGGGCTTTGACATGCAGTATGCCGAAAAGCTATTTGGCGTGTTCCAACGGCTGCATCGCGCCGAGGAATATGAGGGCACCGGCGTGGGATTGGCCATTGTACAGCGCATCATCCTACGCCACGGGGGACAAGTGTGGGCGGAATCGAAAGTTGATCAGGGAGCGACTTTTTATTTCTATTTGGAAGGAGAGGCGGGCCATGAGTGAAAGACCTTTGGAAATCCTTCTGGTGGAAGATAACCCGAATGACGTGGAACTCACCCTGCATGCTTTCAAGAAACACAATCTTTCCAATCAAGTCCATGTCACGCGCGACGGCGCCGAGGCACTGGACTTTATCTTTGGCTCCGGGGCCTACCAGGGCCGGAACATCGAGGACAAGCCCAGGGTGATCCTGCTCGATTTAAAACTGCCCAAGGTGGATGGGATTGAAGTCCTCCGCAAGCTTAAGGCCGACGCGCGCACCCGGACCATTCCCGTCGTCGTTCTGACCTCCTCCCGCGAAGAGCGCGATATCTTTGAGACTTACCATCTGGGGGTTAATAGCTACATTGTCAAACCTGTCGACTTCGAACAATTTATCGAAGCTGTTCGGGTGGTGGGCCTTTACTGGCTGCTCCTCAGCCAGCCCCCTCTCTCTAACACGAACGGCTGAAGTCTTGCTGCAGGGTCGTTATTAAGGCAAAGAGACTCGAAGCTGAGATCCCGAGGTGACCGATGTCTGTCCCAATCAACGTTTTGTTGCTGGAAGACAATGTCTCTGACACTGAATTAATGTTACATGAGCTGCGCCGTGCGGGGTTCGACCCCCAGTGGAAGCGCGTCGATACCGAAGCGGATTTCCTGGCTCATCTCAATCCTGCGCCGGACATCATCCTCGCCGATTTCAAACTGCCCCAATTCGACGGAACTCGCGCCCTGCAGCTCCTGCGAGAGCGGGGATTGGATGTTCCCTTTATTCTCGTCTCAGGATCCATTGGGGAGGATCTTGCGGTTTCCGTTTTGAAAGCAGGCGCCTCCGATTACCTGCTGAAGGACCGCCTGGCGCGATTGGGCCAAGCCGTGAGCCATGCGCTGGACCAACAGAAAGCGCAGGTGGAAAAACGCCGGGTGGAGCAGGCCCTGATTGACAACGAACAGCGTTTTCGCACTCTGATCGAAAACAGTTCTGACACGATTTGTCTGTTGGCTCCCGAGGGGACCTTCTTGTATGTCGGGCCTTCCTCCGCGCGGATCATCGGTTACGAGGGAACGGAATTGCTCGGCCGAAACGCGCTCGAATTCATCCATCCGGACGATCGTGAGTATATTCGGGCGACCCTGGCGGAGCTGGTGCATACGCCGGGCGAAAGGACTACAGCGCAGTATCGCTTCAAGCACAGAGAGGGTTCGTGGATTTGGATCGAAGGGGTCGGCTGCAATATGGTAGATGAACCCAGCATTCAGGCGATCGTGGTCAGCTACCGCGATATTTCGACTCGGAAACGCACCGAGGAGAGCTTGAAGCAAGCCCTGGCCTGGTACGAAGCGATTTTTGAAGGCTCCCGGGACGCCGTCTTCATTAGTGACGCCGAGTCCCGATTTATTGCCGTGAACCACGCGGCCTGCGAACTAACCGGGTTCTCCCGGGAAGAACTGCTGGGAATGCGCATCCCCGACCTCCACGACCCCGCAGACCTCGAGGCCTACCAGAAGTACCACGATCGTATTATGGTTGGCGTGGAGGTCGTGGATGAAGCCAGGATCCTTAGAAAAGATGGCCGCAAGGTGGATACCGAGTTCAACAATCGCCGCATCCTCATCAACGAGGTTCCTTTCATCCATAGTGTCGCTCGCGACATCACTGAGCGAAAGCGGGCGGAGGCGGCCCTCAGGCGCAGCCATGAGTTCCGTGACAAGGTCATGGAAAACGCCACGAATTCGATTTACGCGCTTGACCTGAAGGGAAGGTTCACACTCGCCAATGAGCGGGCGTCGCGGATTACCGGCTACCGGCTTGATGAATTGATCGGGATGTCGTTCCAGCGACTATTTTCACCGGCCGTTCTGCCTCGCGTCTTGAAGCAGTTTGACCGGCTCGTTACCGAGGGGACCTCCATTTCACAGTATGAGACCGATCTCATTCGGAAAGACGGGACGACCGTTACCATCAGCTTCAGCCTTGCCCCTCTCTTGGAGAACGGCGCCGTCGTCGGGGTCGTCGGCACGTCGGAGGACATTACCGAGCGGAAGCGCGGACAGGAAGCCCTGCGGCTGGCCGAGAACAAATACCGGTCCATTTTTGAGAACGCCATCGAAGGCATCTTTCAATCCACTCCGGAAGGCCGCCTTCTCAGTGTCAACCCGGCGCTCGCCCGGATCCACGGGTACGAGTCCCCGGAGGAAATGATGTCCTCGATTACCGACATTGCCCATCAACTTTACGTGAATTCCGACCAGCGGGCAGAGTTCAAGCGCCTCCTGGGCGAACGCAGTTATGTGAAAGATCTGGAGATCCAGACCCGCCGAAAGGATGGAACCACGATTTCGACCTCAGTCAATGCTCGCACCATTCGCGATGCAAGCGGTGTACTGATCTGCTACGAAGGGACCGTCGAGGACATCACGGAGCGCAAGCGGACCGAGGAGGAACTGCAAAAACTCTATAGAGCCGTCGAGCAGAGCCCTGATTCCATCGTCATTACGGATACTCATGGGACGATTGAATATGTGAATCCAAAGTTCACGGAGATCACCGGATACTCGTCGGCGGAGGCCCTGGGGCAAACTCCCCGCATTTTGAAATCGGGCGAACTACCGCCGGAAAAATACAAGGAGCTGTGCGACATCATTGCCAGCGGCCACGATTGGCGGGGCGAATTTCAAAACAAGAAGAAGAATGGCGAGCTATACTGGGAATACGCCACCATCTCTCCCATCAAGAATGCCCAAGGCGACATCACGCATTTCCTAGCCATTAACGAGGACCTCTCGGTGCGGAAAAGCCTGGAGGAACAACTGCGGCAGTCGCAGAAAATGGACGCCATCGGAAGACTGGCCGGGGGAGTCGCCCATGACTTCAATAACCTGCTCACCGCAATTCTTGGGTATTCGGAGTTAATGGAGACGAAACTGAAGGCCAACGATCCCTTGTATTCCAATGTCCAGGAGATCCGTCACGCGGGAGAGCGCGCGGCCACCCTCGTTCGTCAACTTCTCACCTTCAGCCGGAAACAGGTGCTTCAGCCAAAGGTCCTGAATCTGAATCAAATCGTCGGGGAGCTGGACAAGATGCTCCGCCGTCTGATTGGCGAAGATATCGACCTCGTCACGCTTTTGGACCCGCACGTGGGCCAAGTCAGGGCCGATGTTGGCCAAGTCGAGCAGTTGGTTGTGAATCTCGCCGTCAATTCCCGTGATGCGATGCCGAAAGGGGGGAAGCTGACCATCGAAACCGCCGATGTCGAGCTGGACGAGAGTTACGCCAGCGACCATGTGAATGTTCAACCCGGTCCCTATGTGATGCTGTCAGTCAGCGACACAGGGTGCGGAATGGATTCGGCAGTCCGCTCGCGGATTTTTGAGCCCTTCTTTACCACCAAGGAGGCAGGAAAGGGGACAGGTTTGGGCCTCTCGACGGTCTATGGAATTGTCAATCAGAGCGGGGGAAGTATCTCGGTCTACAGTGAACCTGGGGAGGGGACAACCTTTAAAATTTATCTGCCCCGGGTTGATGAACCCGTCGAACCGGTGACCCAATACCCGATGGGAACGGACGCCTCCCGGGGCACGGAAACGATCCTAATCGTGGAAGATGATCTCCTCGTCCGCAAGTTGGCCAGCGAGACCCTGGGCAAATTCGGTTACCAGATCCTGGAAGCAGCCCATGGCGAGGAGGCGCTCCGGATCTGCAAGACGCACGAGGGTACCATCCAACTGCTGTTGACCGACATCATCATGCCCGGCATGACCGGGCGCGAGTTGGCCGGCCGGATCGAACCGCTGTTCGCCAGGATCAAGGTGATCTATATGTCCGGTTACACCGATAATGCCATCCTGCACCAGGGCCGGCTCGATCCGGGAATGAACTTTCTCCAAAAGCCTTTCACCCCCAGCATCCTGTTGCAAAAGGTCCGTGAGGTGTTGGATAAAGAGCTGTCCCGGATTCATTGATAGGAATGCATATTTAATGTGGCAGATGACGGGCTTTTGAATTGGTCGTGCGTTGTAGGCAGCCCGCCTCAGCGGACTGTCTCTGGGTTTATTTGCGGGATCGAAAGTTGATTTGATTCCGTCAAAAGTCAGCTCATCAGAAGAGTGGAATTGGACTAGCATTTGCTTTATACTTCAGGCATATGGCTAACCTGATGCAACTCGATTTGAGGACGAAGGGCGCAGAAGCAAGAGTTCGGTCTCTTCTGGAAGACCTAATAGAGGAGCGCAGGGGACTCTATTCCCAATACCGCCTCGCTCTTGCCGTTTGGTTCGGCCGGTTTTCCAGTGCGCAAGACCAGTCCGTGCTCGAGTTGCATTCTGGAATCTCCACGGAGACTTTCGCCGGACCTGAACGTATGTCCCTTCTGTGGAAGGCTGGCATCGAAGGGCCGCCATTCGTGGAAATCTACGCGACTTCTGTTGACCACTTCACGAAGGAGCTAAATTCAAATCGTGAAGCTCTCACCAGATATCTTTGTAACCCTGAGGTGCTTTACTTTGACAAGAGCCTCCTGAACGACTCGGTTTTGCAGGCGTTCAACGTGATCACCGAGCCTGCGGGACTTCTAAAGGGTTGGTACGTCAGTGCTGAGGAATTCACTAAATCAACTTCAGTGCGGAGTCTACTAACGTCGCGCGGCCAAATTAAGCCAGAGATTGGCTTGGTGAAGATACATGAGTCAGCGGACTTTGAGAACTGCCGGGGTCTCTTGCATGCGGAATTGAATCAGAGATGGCTCCCTTTGACCGTAGGCGGCATCTCGAACTTTGTCTTTTACAACGACCTGCAGGCAGGACAGGGTGGTTATTTTCTTTTCGAAGGCGGCTCGGTCTATCAGATTCAGAAGTTCGAAGTGAAAACATCCCCCGAGTATTCCACTTGTGTCTTGGAAAAGTCGCGCGATGACCGATACCCTGAAGTTTATCTGCGAACAGTGCATTCATCTTCACAACCCGCAGCTTGAGTTCATTCCTGCGCAGTTTCCTCGTTACAGAGAGATCATTTTAAGGGATCTGAGGGAACTCGTTTCGGCGGCTTCCACTGAACTTGAAAAGACGGTTGTCATTCTGGCAGGAAGTATCCTGGAAGCCATCTTGTACGGTTTCATCCAGGGCCAGGAAGAGTTCATTGCAGGACGTCGTGGAACGTTTACGCTTAATCCGAAGCACGGTTTACAAGGCTTCGTGAATATCTTCAACCGATATTTTGGCAATGTATATCCTGGTGTGCAACTTCCCGACATTGTTGTCAATTACCGCGATCTCATTCACTTCAATAACGAGATCAACAATGTCCCCGACATCTGTGTCCGCGGATCTCGGGAGATGTTGAGAATACTCAATAATCTGATCGGGGAACTATCCCAATCCTCTGTGCTCCTGCTCCGGTAAATCCCTCAAGAGTCATGCTTCCACATTCTGCAATGCACACGATGTCTTCACGACCCTGTCTGAAGAAAAGATTGCGACTAAGTTTGAATTGGAGCGTCTGAAATGGAGCCTGTCTTCGAATGGCTGGTCGGTAGTAAAGTGGGAGTATTTCTCCTTTCCAGTGCCGGAGCAGCCTTAATTGCGCTCTTCGTCAGCGAGATAACCCGAGTTCGAAGGAAGAGGAGACTATTGCAGGACGAGGTTATGCCCCCCCTAGAAGTTCGATTTAAAGGAGGAGAAGTCTCGGTAAGCATTCAAGGTAATTATGGGGTTACTAATCTCTCCGACCTCCCGATTCATATGAATCGGCCCCATATTTTAGGCTACAACCTTGCAAGTCGGAGCTTTCAGTTTAGAATTACGCCTGGCATTCGATCCAATGCACCTTTGTTCGAAGAATTATCAATTCCACCCAATTCCGAGGCAGTGCTAATCTCCTCGGAAGACTGTCTTGCCGTGGCGGAACACTGGAGGGAGGGGTTTATGCCCAGGTTCATTTGGCTTGAGATCCTTCAGGAGGTCAGGATCGCGTCCAAGAGAAGCTCCCAATGGAAGGCGCATTTATATCGGCGAACATATTTTTCTGAGAGGGAGGGGAGTGCTCGGTTTCAATCGACAGGGACGGAAATTAATTCACAACTGGCAAGGTGTATTGCCTTT